>JAJQAW010000170.1 GCA_021203585.1 Rikenellaceae bacterium | reverse complement strand
AATCGGTAGTGTGCTGGGCGGTTGGTTGTTCGGACTGATGGGTCTGGGAACGACCAGTATGTGGGGCAGTCTGATTACGGCCATCGTAGGGGCTGTAGTATTGCTCCTGATTGTCAGTCTTTTTACCCGCAGAGTATAACCGTGGCAGGGACAAAAAGAAAGCAGGAGCATCCGGATAAACTGGATGCCGCGGAAAAAAATCGCTTGAAGGATTCCGATTTCGGAATTCCGGATAAACGGGAATTTCCGATGCCGGATGCGGCCCATGTACGGGCTGCGGAAGCTTATTTTCGGTATGCCGATGAAAAAGAAAAGCCGGAACTTGCCCGCCGAATTATGGAAAAAGGCAAACGTTTCGGTGTGGATGTGGAAAGTCAGACGATTCACGCCTGGGCCAAGAAATAGCCTTCCCCTGTGCGATAAAAGTTGCCGGTCCGTGCGGACCGGCAACTTTTTTATGCTCGGCTGCTCATCGATTCATCCTCCGTTTCGAACCGGAAAGCGGGGACTAATCCCTTGCCGTGCAAAGGGGGCTGCCGGGTTGCCTGTACGGGCTGCGATACGTGCAAAGAATTTTTGCCCTGTGCTGCGGCCTTTAGATTCGGGGACTGATTTCGCCGGACTACAATTTCTCGATTCCGGTTACCTCCCGGATATCCGTTTTAATCCGTTCGGCCAATCGATCGGCGGAAAACCGATCGGAACTCTCGCTATAAATCCGGATGATCGGTTCGGTGTTCGATTTTCGCAGGTGCACCCATTCTTCCGGAAAATCGATTTTCACCCCGTCGCGAAGGTCGACTTGTCGGTCGGCATACTTTTCGGCCACGGCTGCCAATACCTGGTCCATATCGATCTCCGGAGTCAGTTCGATCTTGTTTTTGGAGAGATAGTAGTTCGGATAACCGGCCCGCAGCGCGGTCATTCGGGTATGTCGTTCGGCCAGTAGGGACAGAAAGAGGGCCGTACCCACCAGCGCATCCCGGCCGTAGTGCAGCCGGGGATAAATGATCCCGCCGTTTCCTTCGCCACCGATGACAGCGTTAGTCCGTTTCATTTCGGCCACCACGTTCACCTCTCCTACGGCCGCCGGGGAATACTGACAGCCATGCTTTTCGGTCACATCGCGCAAAGCCCGCGAAGAACTGAGGTTGGACACGGTATTTCCCGGAGTCTTGGATAGGGTATAATCGGCTACGGCGACCAGGGTATATTCTTCGCCGAACATGCTTCCGTCCTCATTGACCAGAGCCAGGCGATCCACATCCGGGTCGACCACAATCCCCAAGTCGGCTTTTTCTCGGACCACGGTTTGGGCAATTTGAGTCAGATTTTCCGGCAACGGCTCCGGATTATGGGCAAATTCGCCCGTGGGTTCGCAATTGAGTTCGATCACCTGGGCCCCCAACTCGCGCAGTAAGGCCGGAATAACGAGGCCGCCGACGGAATTGACCGCATCCACCACCACTTTAAATTGACGGGCGCGGATAGCTTCCACGTTGACCACAGGCAATTCCAGTACCTTTCGAATGTGTTCCCGGGTAAAATCCGCATGAGCGGTCATGCGGCCGATGTGGTCGATTTCCGGATAAATCAAGTCGCTCTCTGCCAATTCCAGTACCCGAATTCCCTCCCGGGCATCGAGAAATTCCCCCTTTGCGTTGAGCAGTTTCAGGGCGTTCCATTGTTTGGGGTTGTGGCTGGCCGTGAGAATGAGCCCGCCGTCCGCACCCAAACTCGTGACGGCCATCTCCACCTCCGGGGTGGTACACCATCCAAGCTGGATTACATTCACTCCGCAGGCCGCCAGGGTTCCTTCGACCAAGCTGTTGACCATCTCCCCGGAGAGGCGGGCATCGCGCCCCACGGCGACGGTCAGTTTTTTTCCCGGCACCGATTCCCGTAACCATACGGCATAACCCGAGGTAAATTTCACGATATCGGCCGGGGTCAGATTGTCTCCCTGCGCACCGCCGATGGTGCCGCGGATGCCGGAAATGGATTTGATTAAAGTCATGGTTTTCGCTTGTGGTTAGAGTTCAATAAATTTACCCTGCAAAGGTATTTAATTTCCCTTACGGATGGTTATTTCCGACTCACTTGTCCCGATCCGGCCCCGAAGGATCGCCGGTCGGCTACGAGAAACGGCAGAAACCAACTTTTCTCGACCCTTGCCGGAACAGATGAAAATGTGATTAAAACCGAGCCCGAGCGAAGGGCGCCCCGAAATTATTCCGTAACTTTATCCGGGTTAACCCGGTAATTTGAACCGTACGGCAAGCCGAATTGAGCCGGAGAGAAAAAAACATCCGGACGTTTTGCCTTAACTTTGTCACTGAAATCCTATGAATGCTAACCCATGAAAATACGTACAGGAATTTTTATTGCAGTTCTGTTGGTAAACCAATCCGCCCGCGCCCATCTTCCGGAAGAGTAGGAGGAGCTTCTGCAGGATACCGTTCGGATGGAAAACGTAGTGGTTACGGGGACACGGACCGCCGTGACCACCCATCGTTTGCCGATGAGCGTCACCGTTGTTTCGCAGACCGAATTGCAGAACCGGCTCGATCAATCGGTTCTGCCGATATTGGTCGAACGGGTGCCGAGCCTGATGATCACCTCGCGCAGCGTGATGGGTTACGGCGCTTCCACCGGAGCGGCCGGCGCCATGACCCTGCGGGGAATCGGCGGTGGCGCTCAGATGCTGATGCTGATCGACGGACACCCTCAGTTTATGGGGATTTTCAGCCATCCGTTGAACGATACCTATCAAACGCTGATGGCCGAACGGGTAGAGGTGGTTCGCGGACCGGTCTCGGTGCTGTACGGGGCCAACGCCATGGGCGGAGTGATCAATATTCTTACGCGGAAAGAGCCGGCCGACGGAGTAGATACCCGGTTCCGGGCTATGTACGGTTCTTATAATACCCTCTCTACGGAAGCGACCAACACCATGCGGACAGGAAAAGTCAGCAGTGTACTTTCGTTGGGTTACAATCGCAGCGACGGACACCGGGATAATATGGATTTCGAGCAATACAGCGGATATGCCAAAGTCGGTTATGATTTTTCGCGGCATTGGAAAAGTTTTGCAGATTTGAATCTCTCGCAGACCTACAGCTCCAATCCGGGATCGGTGACCGCTCCCATGCAAGACAACGACATGGATATACTGCGCGGAGTGGCTTCCTTGTCTTTGGCCAATGAGTACGAACGGACTTCGGGTGCGCTCCAATTCTTTTACAATTTCGGAGATCACTACATCGACGACGGGTATGGCTCCGGCGGCAATCCGCGGCAAGACCGGTTCAATTCCACCGACTGGATGCTGGGACTGTCCCTGTTTCAGAATTACAGGGTATGAAACGGTAACCAGACCACCTTCGGAGTTGATTTTCAACGGTATGGCGGACATGCCTGGACTTCTTACCTGTCGGGGGAACCGAATAACGAAATCACCAGAAACTACATGAACGATGCAGCCGCTTACCTGCATGTTCAGCAAACCCTGTGGCGCTCACTGACCCTGAATGCCGGCCTGCGGCTGGATCACCATTCGGTAACCGGTAATCAATGGATTCCACAGTTCGGCGCCAGTTTCTCGGCCGGTCGGAACACCCAGATTAAAGGCGTCGTCAGTAAGGGTTACCGAAATCCGACACTCCGGGAACTTTATATGTGGGCCCCTTCGAACAGTGAACTGGAACCGGAAAATATATGGATTTATGAAATTTCATGGACCCGATACCTGTTCGACCGCACCCTTATAGCCGAATTGAATCTCTATAGGATCGAAGGAAAAAATACCATTGTCGACGTACCGGCGGATAATTACGCGGGCTGGCAATTTATGAATTCCGGGAGGATCAGGAACCACGGATTGGAATTTTTAGTAAATTACCGCCTCAATCCGAAACTGAACCTGAATGCCAATTACAGTTACATCCATACCAAAACACACCTTCCCGCCGTACCGGAACACAAATTCTTCGCCGGCGCGGATTATCGCCTGGATAACTGGTTGTTTTCTACGGGAATTCAGTACGTGGGCAATTTGACCTTGGACGAGGAGGATCCGCAGCTAACCGATTCCTTTTTCGTGTGGAACGCACGCGTGAGCTATCAGGTAAACCGATGGCTCGGAATTTTTGTACGCGGTGAAAATTTGTTGAACCAAAGCTATGCCATGTATACCGGATATCCGATGCCGGGAGCTACCGTGTTCGGAGGAATTTCGGTCAAGCTATAACAGAAGTATAAACCAAAAATCGATAAACCGATGAATATACCATTGATCTTGGGCCTGGGTGGTCAGGAAGTCGTTCTGATCGTTCTGGTCGTGATGCTGCTTTTCGGCGGGAAAAAGATTCCGGAATTGATGAAGGGACTGGGAAAAGGCGTGAAAAGCTTCAAAGACGGCATGAGCGGCAAAGAAGAAGAAACCGAAATCCTGAAATCCGATCGTTCTCAGGGGACTGAAACGGATACCGAGAAGTAAACGGTGACATTCTGGGATCACATAGACGAACTGCGTAAAGCCCTGTTTTATCCCTTTTTAGTATTTCTCGGCTTGACGGTGGCGGCTTTTGTTTTAAAAGAGCCGGTGTTCGACCTTGTGCTGGCCCCCAATTCACCCGATTTCATCACCTACCGGTTTGCTCCCGGGTCGCAGGAGGTCGAGGCCGTGGTGCTGAATCTGATCAGTACTGAACTGACCGCGCAGTTTATGATGCACATGAAAGTATCGTTCTATGCCGGTTTGCTCTTGACCTTGCCTTTGCTGTTTTACAAATTGTTCCGGTATGCCGCTCCGGGATTGTACGAAAACGAAAAACGGTATTCCTCCCGGGTCATTTTTTTCTCCTTTCTAGCCTTTTTTAGCGGAATTCTGGTCAATTATTTCGTCATTTTTCCCTTCTCTCTCCGTTTTCTGGCCGGGTATCAGGTCAGCGCGGAGGTGGTCAATATGATTACCCTGAATTCCTATATGGGTACGCTGATTACGCTATCGCTGTTGATGGGCGTTTGTTTCGAATTGCCTGTACTCTCCTGGCTGCTCTCCCGGCTCGGGTTGCTGAAAGCCGCATTCTTGAAAAAATACCGCCGGCACGCCGTGGTGATCATCCTGATCGTGGCCGCCGTGATTACCCAGACTACGGATATTTTCACACTGCTGCTGGTCTCCTTGCCCATTATGCTGTTGTATGAACTGAGCATTTTAATCGCCCGCTTCACGGAACGAAACCACGCAGCTCCGGCGCAAGAAGTAAAACTCTAATCCTTTGAAAGATAATTACATGTTGAAAAAAATCAGAAGAGCGCTGGCCCTGGTTTCCATCCTGCTGCTAACCGGGCTGTTTCTGGACTTTACCGGAGCGCTGCATACCTGGTTCGGATGGCTGGCCAAGATGCAGTTGGTTCCGGCGGTACTGGCCGTCAATGGAGCTGTACTGGCCATCCTGGCGTTGCTTACCTTCCTTTTCGGCCGGGTTTATTGTTCCGTTATCTGTCCGCTGAGGATCTGGCAGGATGGGGTTTCGTTTCTTTCGGTCCGACGGAAAAAGAAAAAAAACCGCTTCCGCTACACTCCGGCCCGCACCTGGCTTCGCTACGGCTTGCTGGCCCTGTTTGCGGCCGCTCTGGTTGCGGGAATCAGTGTGATCGTCTCCCTACTGGATCCTTACGCGGCATACGGCCGCATTGCGCAAGGATTTTTCACGCCGATTTACCGGTTGGGTAATAATCTGTTGGCCTAGTTTGCGGAAAAAGCGGACAGTTATGCTTTTTATTCGACCGCCGTATGGGTCAAAAGTTCCATTACACTGGGTGTTGCCGCTTTGACACTGATTGCGGTATCGGCCTTGGCCTGGCGCAGCGGACGGACCTACTGCAATACGATCTGCCCGGTAGGCTCCCTGCTGGGAATGATTTCCCGGTTTTCCCTCTTCCGGCCGGTATTCGACACGGAAAAATGCACCCGTTGCGGTGTTTGTAAACGGGTCTGTAAATCATCTTGCATCGATTCGAAGAAGCTGCTGATCGATCAAAGCCGTTGCGTAAGCTGTTTCAATTGTGTGGCAAGATGTAAATTCGGTGCGATGAAATACGGGATCGTAAAAAAGACCGCTTCCGTTGCTCTTCCCGCTGCCGAATCGGCTCCCGAGGAGAATGGAGAGTTTCTCGGCGGCAATTTCTGGCCATAACCGAAGCCATGGTTTTTACTCATACGGTACGGGCTCAGTTGACCCACGTCGACGGGGGGGCTGGCGGAGATTGAAGAGAAAAAAATACCGGCCCGCCACACGCCGTTGGTGCCTCCCGGAGCCCAGGGGTTGGCCCATATGAAGCGGCATTGTACGGCCTGTCAGCTGTGTGTTTCGGCTTGTCCGAATAACATTCTGCGGCCTTCGTCCAAACTATCTACGCTCATGCAGCCGGAAATGTCTTATGAGCGGGGGTACTACCGGCCCGAATGTACGGAATGTTCCCGGGTTTGTCCCGCCGGAGCGATCCGGCGCATCACACCGGCCGAAAAAAGCACTGTGGCTATCGGACAGGCGGTCTGGATTCCGGATAATTGCATCGTGCCCCGCGATCGGGTGCAGTGTACCAATTGCCAGCGGCATTGTCCGGCCGGCGCCATCACCCTGGTGCCGATGCAACCGGATGAAAAAGAGTCGCTGAAAATTCCGGTGGTAGATAAAGAATTATGCATCGGTTGCGGAGCCTGCGAATACCTTTGTCCGGCCCGTCCGTTCAGCGCGATCTATGTGGAAGGAAATGTCAGACACCATTCGATTTGATTATGGAGAAAAAAAATAAAAAAGAGCTCAGCCGCCGCGATTTCCTCAAAGTAATGGGAGTCGGCACCATGGCCGCCGGTGCGGTAATGGCCGGGTGCGAATCCGGCAGCCGGGTTTCGGCCGAAGGGGGTCAGTTGGGCGAGGTGCCGACCGATAAAATGACTTACCGCACCAATCCGATTACGGGGGATGTGGTTTCCCTGCTGGGGTACGGCTGCATGCGCTGGCCGTTGCGCAAGAATGCCGCCGGGGAAGATGAAGTGGACTAGGATGCGGTCAATGAACTGATCGATTATGCCATCGCGCACGGAGTGAATTATTTCGATACCGCTCCGGTTTACGTTCGCGGTTGGTCCGAAGCGGCAACCGGAATCGCCCTGAGCCGTCACCCGCGAGAGAGTTATATGATCGCCACCAAGATGTCCAACCACCGGGGAGAGGGAACCCGTTCTTTCCAGGATGGGGTGGCCATGTACCGAAATTCACTCCGGGAACTGCAGGTGGACTACATCGATTATTACCTGTTGCACAGTGTGGGGGCCAGTGTCGAAGAATTCAATCAGCGATACATTGATAACGGATTGCTGGATTTCCTGGTTGCCGAACGAGAAGCCGGACGCATCCGCAATTTGGGCTGGTCGTTTCACGGCATTTCCGAGGTGTTCGACCATGTGCTGAATTACGGTATTCAATGGGATTTTTGCCAAATCCAACTCAACTACCAGGATTGGCAGCACGCGACCGGGCGGAATGTGAATGCCGAATACCTGTACGGAGAGCTGGTTAAGAAGAACATACCGGCCATTATTATGGAGCCTCTGTTGGGAGGACGTCTTTCGCGGGTTCCGGCACAGGCCTTGCAATTGATGAAAGAAATGCGCCCGCAGGACAGCGCGGCCTCCTGGGCTTTCCGTTATGCCGGAACTCCGGAATTGGTGCTGACCGTACTGAGCGGGATGGTGTATATGGAACATTTGCAGGAAAACATTCGGACATACTCTCTCTCCGCTCGAACCCCTTCGCGCGGAAGAATACGCCCTGCTGGAACAGGTGACGGATATCCTGTTGAACGCGGATTTTATTCAGTGTACGGAATGCCAGTATTGCATGCCCTGTCCCTACGGAATCGACATTCCGGGCGTATTCGCACACTATAACCGAATGGTCAGTGCCGGACAGCGGTTGAATAGCTCGAACGACGAAAATTACCGCAAGGCGCGGCGAGCCTTTTTGATCGGTTACGACCGGAGCGTACCGAAAATCCGGCAGGCGGATTATTGCATCGGCTGTAACCTCTGCCGTCCGCAATGCCCGCAGCGGATTAATATTCCGAAAGAAATGCAGGAGATCGATCGGTATGCGGAACAGCTCAAACAAAAACTGGTATTTTAAACGCATGAAAGCCATTATCGAACAATTGCATGCCGACCGGTGTTCCTGTGTTATCCGCAATGGCGAAACCCGCAGTTTCCACCGGCCCGGGGTTGCCGACCTGTACGAGTTGCTGAACAACGAGCCGGACTTCCTGCGTGGAGCTTCGGTAGCTGACAAGGTGGTCGGAAAAGGAGCTGCCGCACTGATGGTTTTGGGGCAGATCCGGGAGGTATATACCGATGTGATCAGTCGACCGGCGCTGGAATTACTGGCCGGTGCGCGCATCGGAATCCTTCATAAAAAAGAGGTCGTACCTGCCATCCGCAACCGCATCGATACCGGACCCTGTCCGCTCGAAAGCCGATGCCTGGAAGAAAACGATCCCGAAAAATTACTTTTGATCATCGAACAATTTATCGCCGGCCTGTCCGGGTCGCGACCCACCGTTTAACCGTTAAAATCATGAACAGTACACCTGTAAAATTATACGCTTTTGGTTATAGGGAGACGAAAACTTACCTGGCCGCCTTGCTGTTTGTAGCCGGAAATATTCTGCTTCCGCAATTGTTTCACCTGGTTCCCCGGGGGGGGTTGATCTGGCTGCCTATTTATTTCTTTACCCTGATCGCCGCTTACAAATACGGATGGAAAGTGGGACTGCTCACGGCAGTGCTTTCTCCGCTGGTCAATTCCGCGTTGTTCGGGATGCCACCGGTGGCGGTACTGCCTGCGATCCTGACCAAATCCATCCTGCTGGCTGCCGCAGCCGGAATAGCCGCAGCGCGTTGGCGCCGGGTATCGGTTTCCATTTTAGTGGGAGTGGTCCTGGTGTACCAGATGCTGGGCACCTTTGTCGAATGGGCTTTAACGGGAAGTTTTTACCTGGCGGTA
This sequence comes from Rikenellaceae bacterium, assembly GCA_021203585.1. GTDB lineage: Bacteria > Bacteroidota > Bacteroidia > Bacteroidales > Rikenellaceae > JAJQAW01. The sequence goes on along the minus strand of JAJQAW010000170.1, from coordinate 106 downwards.
CAAGATTTTCGGATAGCTCTTCCCGGCATGCTGCTGCAAATATGGGGGGGGGTATTTTACGATCCGCTATTTGTTGAAAAAATAAATACACTTCCCTCTACCAATC
>JAJQAW010000039.1:2503-9369 GCA_021203585.1 Rikenellaceae bacterium | reverse complement strand
CCCTGTTCACCGACACTTCGGCGCTGATGGGGAACAGCATCCTCACTTTTCCGGATTATCCGTCGGAAATACGGGCTCCGCAAGGGACGATAGCCGGGGTTTCCGGATTTCAGGTTCACATCGGAAACACCAAAATCAAAACTCCCGGCGACACTTACGATACGCTGGTTGCCATGAATCCCGCAGCCCTGAAAGTCAGCGCCAAAAGGTTGGGAAGGGACGCTACCGTGATCGTGGACATCGATGCGTTCAACGAGAAGTCCCTGGAGAAGGCCGGGTTCTGCACGGGGGATCCCTTTACAGAGCTGGGAATTCAGGAGTACAACCTGATCCACGTCCCTATTTCATCCATGACCAAAGAAGCCCTGAAGGATATGGGACTGGATGCGAAAAGTGTCATCAAATGCAAAAATATGTTTGCTCTCGGCATCTGTTTCTTTCTGTATGAACAGCCTTTGGAACCGACCGAGAAATACCTTTGCGCCAAATTTGCCAAAAAACCGGCCGTAGCGCAGGCCAATATCCTGGCCCTGAAAGCCGGTTATAACTACGCCCACAACACGCACAGTTTCGCCCATCGTTACCACATCTCGCCGGCTAAACTCGAACCGGGCCGCTACCGGAGTATTTCCGGCAATCAGGCCACGGCCTGGGGACTGATCGCGGCTTCCGAAAAATCGGAACGTCCGCTCTTCTGCGGCTCCTATCCGATCACTCCGGCCACCGTCATTCTCGAAGAATTGGCCAAACGGAAAGACCTGGGAGTCAAAACCTTGCAGGCGGAGGACGAAATTGCGGGAATTTGTACCGCCATCGGGGCGGCCTTTGCCGGAAATTTTGCCGTCACCACCACTTCCGGCCCGGGTTTGTCTCTGAAATCCGAAGCGTTGGGATTGGCCGTCATGACGGAACTTCCGCTGGTGATCGTGGACGTACAGCGGGGCGGTCCTTCTACCGGACTACCGACCAAAACCGAACAAAGCGATCTTTACCAAGCCCTGTGGGGCCGCAACGGGGAGTGTCCGATGCCGGTTATCGCGGCCAGCACCCCGTCCGATTGCTTCAATTACGCCTTTTGGGCCAGTAAAATCGCCATGGAACACATGACCCCGGTCATGCTGCTGACCGACGGATTTATCGCTAACGGCGTCCAACCCTGGAAAATTCCTTCTCTGAGGGAGTTCCCGGCCATTCATCCGCCTTTGGTCCGGGAGGTACCGCAAGGAGAGTACCTTCCTTATCAACGGGATGAAAAACGACTGGCCCGCATGTGGGCTCTTCCCGGCAAAAAAGGACTCGAACATCGAATCGGCGGACTGGAAAAAGATTTTCTGAAGGGAACGGCTTCCCACGATCCGATCAACCACCAGCGCATGGTGGATATTCGGGAAGAAAAAGTGGCGCGGGTAGCCGATTTTATTCCGGAGCAAAAAGTGATCGGTCCTCGCTCGGGCGATCTGTTGGTCGTGGGCTGGGGAGGAACCTACGGACACCTGCTGACCGCCGTCGAACAGATGCAATGCCAGGGGCATGCCATCGGTTTATGCCATTTCAATTTTATCCATCCGCTACCGCACGGGGTGGAGAAAATTTTTTCGCGCTACCGCAAGATCGTGGTTTGCGAACTGAATAAAGGGCAGTTTGCCAATTACCTGCGGATGAATTTCCAGCAATTTACCTACCTGCAGTACAATAAAGTGCAGGGATTGCCTTTCACGGTCGCCGAACTGAAAGCACATTTCGGTCATCTGCTGGGCTTAAAAGGCTGATCTACCATTGGGTGTCCGCTCCGCTACCCGGAACCGGTCGACCGGAGCACTCTCTCCACCGAGCGGGGTACCGGCCTCGCCGATTCCGTGAAAAGCGAAGGCAGCCTGTCGGAACCGCACCGGTAACCCATCGGTCTGTCTCCGAATAAAAAGCCGGTCAACCACGCCGGCAAACAACGTTAAACGATTTTGGATATTTCAACTCATACCGGTTAACTGGTAAAACTTATGAATACCGATTTAAAATACGTCCCTAAAGACTTTAAAAGTGACCTGGAAGTCAAGTGGTGTCCGGGTTGCGGCGACCACGCCATCCTGGCAGCGGTCCAAAAAGCGCTTCCGGAAATATGCCTGGAGCGCAATTACAAACACGAACGGTTCACCTTTATTTCCGGGATCGGCTGTTCTTCCCGTTTTCCGTACTACATGAATACGTTCGGTTTTCACGGCATCCACGGTCGAGCCACAGCCATAGCTACGGGGGTAAAAGTGGCCAATCCGAAACTTTCCGTCTGGGAAGTCACGGGCGACGGCGATGCGCTAGCCATCGGCGGCAACCATTTCATTCATGCCGTCCGCCGGAATATCGATATCAATATCCTCTTGTTCAATAACGAAATCTACGGACTCACCAAAGGGCAATACTCCCCGACATCGAAATTGGGAAAGGTAACCAAAACTTCCCCGTTCGGTACCGTGGAATATCCGTTCGTACCGGGCGAATTGGTATTGGGAGCGCGCGGAACGTTCTTCGCCCGTTCGGTAGATGTGGAACTGGAATTGACCAAGGAGTGTCTCAAAGCCGCAGCCCGGCATGACGGTACCTCGGTGGTGGAAATTTTGCAAAATTGCGTGATTTTTAACGACCGCACCCATTCGGAGTTTATCGACAAAGAGGTGCGGGCCGACCGCACGATCGTACTGGAACATGGAAAACCGATGATTTTCGGCCGCAACCGCGATATGGGATTGGTTCGTACCGGATACAAACTGATGATCGTAAAAATCGGAGAGGGCGGCGTAACCGAAGAGGACATCCTGATCCACAATGCCCATGAACCCAATCCGGGGGTGCATATGATGCTGGTCAATATGAAGTATCCGAATTACCCGGTGGCCCTGGGAGTCATTCGGAATGTCCCGGACTCTACGTACGACGACAATGTCCGCGACCAGGTGAACGAGATCAAGAAAAACGCAAAAATTACCTCCGTCGAGGAGTTGCTCCACTCCGGGGAAACCTGGGAAGTGAAATAAACCGAACTACCGGAGAATACTTTGTTGCAGAGACGCTTTACCGGCGTCTCTTTTTGCGCGGGTATTTTCCCCCAAAAAAGCCCCGAATTTCTTACTCGAAAAGGCCGGAAATCTGGCCGCGGAAGCTGATCCTGAATGGGATCCCGTGCATGGACGAAACATGGATATTTACCGACCTTAGGCCGGTACCTTCTTCTCCCGTTACCCCGAAATAACGACTGCCGGCGCAGTGTACTTACAAAAAAAGGCCGCCTTTGGCGCATTCTTTTCTTATCTTTGAACCCGTATGAAAAATTTACAACCATTCTACCGGCAAATCCTGGATCGCAACGAAGCCGGAATCCGGCGTATGGGGCGGCAAATGAATGCCATGGGTCTGGTCCGGTTACTCCTGGTAGCGGGGTGGATCACCACCCTGGTATTATTCCGGAACCATTCCATGAGTTTATTGTTCTGGATTTCAGGGCTGTTTGCCCTCCCTTTTGCGACTTTAATGGTATTCCACGACCGACTCTCCAGGCGTCGGAAATACCTGCAGACCTGGAGCGGATTGTGCCGCCGCGAACTGAAAGGCCTGCAATTGGATTACTCGGGCTTCGACGGGGCCGGGGATCGGATCGATTCGGACCACGCGTTCGGTTTCGATCTGGATTTGTTCGGCGAACATTCGTTGTTCCAATCTTTCAACCGGACCGTAACGGCCGGGGGAAGGGAACGGCTGATCGGTTGGATGACCGAACCGTTACGGGAAAAGAGTGCCATTGTGGAACGTCAGCAGGCGGTACAAGAATTGGCTGCAGAGCCGGAGTTCCGCCACCATTTCTTTGTGCGGGGAGCCCTCGACAGGGGTTCGGCCGAGGACAAGCAAACGCTCGATACCCTGACCGGACAATCTTTCCCCTTTGCCTGCAGCGGGTTTTGGAAAGCCGCCGTGTGGGTCGTACCCGGCCTGTGGGTGCTATTGGGCATCGGGGTGTGGGCCGGAAGGATTCCCGGCGGAATCCTGGGACTTTATTTTATCGTCAGCACGTTGCTGGCCTACCTGAAAACAAGATCCATCAATGCCTTGCACCACTCGGTCAACCGGATGGAAAAACACCTTTCCGTCTATTCGCAGTTGATCGCTCTGGTGGAAGAACATCCTTTTAAGGCCGGGTTACTGAAAAACACCGCTGCGAAATTTGACTCCGGCACCCAAAAAATTTCCGCTTCGGCTGCAGTCAAACGGTTGTCCGAGCTAATCAATGCTTTGGATCAACGGGCCAATTTGTTCGGCATTCTGATCAACATCTTCCTGCTGCGGGATATCCGCACGGCGATCCGCCTGGAACGGTGGAAGCAGCGGTACCAGGCCGAAATTCAGCAGTGGCTGGAAGCCCTGGCGGACCTGGATGCCCTCTGTTCCTTGGGCACCTTCGCCTTTAACCACCCGGAGTACCCCTACCCGACCATTTCCGAAGACTACTTTACCCTGGAAGGCAAAGCCCTGGGGCATCCGTTGATGCGGGCAGACGTTTGTGTCAAAAACGACGTCTCTTTCCGCTCGGCTCCGGCCTTTATGGTTGTCACGGGAGCCAATATGGCGGGCAAGAGTACCTATTTGCGCACCGTGGCCGTCAATTACCTGTTGGCCTGTGTGGGTATGCCGGTGTGCGCGCGCGAACTAACCGTATACCCGGGCCAGTTGGTCACCAGTTTACGCACTTCGGATTCGCTGGTGCGCAACGAATCCTATTTCTTCGCCGAACTCAAGCGGCTCAAAACGATCATCGACCGGTTGAAAAGCGGCCAAAAATTATTCATCATTTTGGATGAAATTCTAAAAGGAACCAACTCCGCGGACAAACAAAAAGGTTCAATGGCCTTGATCCGGCAATTCCTCATCTACGGAACCTGCGGGATCATCGCCACGCATGACCTGGTACTGGGCTCCTTGGCAGAGTCGTTCCCCGTGCGGTACGCAATTACCGGTTTGAAGGGGAAATCCGGGGAGATGAACTCTCGTTTTCCTACCGGTTGCAACCGGGGATCGCCCAAAACATGAACGCCACGTTTCTAATGGAGCGGATGGGCATCACCGTACAGGAGTCACGGACCGCGGAATAAAAAAAGCGCCGCAAGACGGCGCTCCCATCCTTTGAAGCCGGCTTCAGACTTACTTTCGGAACCTATTCCGACGGTTCCTGGTACCAGGATTTATACAATAAATATCCCTGTGCATTTTTCAATCCCATTTCCCGTTGTTCCGGCCCGAGTTCTTTGACTTTCACGGCCGGTACACCGGCCCAAACCGTATAAGATTCGATCCGGGTATTGGCACGCACCAGCGAATTGGCTGCCACGATGGCCCCTTTTCCCACGACCACATCATCCAGCAACGTGGCTCCCATACCGATCAGGCAATCGTCCTCCACCGTGGCACCGTGAATGTTCGCATTGTGCCCCACGGAAACGTTGTTCCCGATCCGAACGATCGATTTTTTGTAAAGCGTATGCAGTACCGCGCCATCCTGAATGTTCACATTGTTGCCGAGGATAATCGGATTGACGTCTCCGCGAAGCACCGCATTGTACCAGATGCTGCAATGCTTCCCGATCACCACATCGCCGACCAAAACAGCCGTTTCCGCCAAAAAAGAATGCTCCCCTACTTTCGGGGTAATCCCGTTCAACGCTCTGATGATTGCCATATTTCCTGTTGTTTTTGTTTTTCGATTTCCTTGGCTTCTTTCCAGTAGCCATCCATTTCGGAAAGCGGAATCTCCCGAAGCGGTTTTCCCTCCTCCTTACACCGCGCTTCCACATGGTTGAACCGCCGGATAAACTTTTTGTTACACCGCTCCAAAGCCGCTTCCGGATTGATTCCGTACAGCCGTGCGGCATTAATCACCACGAACATCAGATCGCCGAATTCCGCTTCCAGCTTATCCATATCGCCCGATGCGATTTCCTGCTCCACTTCGGCCATCTCTTCTTGGACTTTTCCCCAGATATCTTCCTTTTTTTCCCAGTCGAAGCCCACAGCGGCAACCTTCTCCTGAATGCGGTAAGCCTTGACCAACGGAGGCATACTTCTCGGTACACCGGACAATACGCCGCCTATCCTGTCTTTTTCGGTTATCTTGTTATCTTCCCAGTTTCGGGTTACCTCTCCCGCACCATCGACCTGTACCTGACCGAATACATGCGGATGGCGGTAAATCAACTTATCGCACAACGCATTGGCCACCTCGGCCATATCGAACTCGCCTTGCTCCTCGGCTATTTTGCTGTAAAAAACCACATGCAGCAACAAATCGCCCAATTCCTTTTTGATATTGGGCATGTCTTTGTCGGCGATGGCATCGACCAGTTCGAAGGTTTCTTCGATGGTGTTGTTGCGCAACGATTCGAAGGTCTGTTCCCGATCCCACGGGCATTTTTCCCGTAGCTGGTCCATCACCCCGAGTAGCCGGTTGAAGGCAGCTAATTTTTCATTCATTCTTTCAGTCCCTCCAGTAAACGTTTGATTACCACCTGTGCCGAAATTTCGCGGTTAGCGGCTTCGGGGATCACGATCGACTGCGCGCTTTCGATTACCCCGTCGGTTACGATCATATTGCGCCGTACCGGCAAGCAGTGCATAAAATAAGCGTTGTCGGTCAACCGCATCTTCCCTTCGTCCACCGTCCAGGCACGGTCGGTACTCAAGATTTTTCCGTAATTCGGATCGGTGTAGGCCGACCAGTTTTTGGCGTAAATGAAATCCGCGCCTTCAAAGGCTTTTTGCTGGTTGTATTCCACCTTCGCGCTGCCGACGAATTTCGGATCGAGTTCGTAACCTTTGGGATGGGTAATCAC
>JAJQAW010000039.1:0-2493 GCA_021203585.1 Rikenellaceae bacterium | reverse complement strand
GAATTGGCCACGGCCTGCGGTAAGGCTTTGGGGTGCGGCGCCCAGGTTAGCACCACTTTGGGGCGCGGCTTCTTTTTGTATTCTTCAATGGTGATCAAATCGGCAAAACTTTGAAGGGGATGGCGCGTAGCAGCCTCCATGCTGAATACCGGACCACCGGAGTATCGGATGAATTGATTGATCACCACCTCATCATAGTCGTATTGCTTGCTTTCAAAATTGGCAAAGGATCGGACACCGATGATATCGCAGTAGCATCCCATAACCGGTATGGCTTCCAGTAGGTGTTCCGTTTTGTCGCCGTCCATGATCACGCCGCGTTCGGTTTCCAGTTTCCAGGCCCCCTGGTTCACATCGAGTACGATGACGTTCATACCCAGATTGGTTCCTGCTTTTTGAGTGCTTAACCGGGTACGCAGGCTGGAATTGAAGAAGACCATCAGCAGGGTTTTGTTGCGGCCGAGTTCGGTATACCGGTAGCGGTCTTTTTTGATTTCAAAGGCCTCCTGTAATGCACCGTAGAGGTCGCCCTGCAGATCATGTACGCTGGTAAACTGTTTCATATCGTGTTATTTTAAATTGTTTAAAGCAAGAGGTCATGCGATCCTTTGATCGCACGATCCGCCTTAGAACGAAATCTTCACACCGGCCGTACCGTTGATCCCCAGCTCCTTATAGCGGTTGAAATAATAAATATCGTGCCCCAGCAAATTATTCAACTGCACGAACATCCCGAACTGCTTGTGGATAAAATAATCCGCACCGATTTTCAGATCGAACTGCCCGGCCACTTCATTGACCGTACCGGCCGTTCCGAGCAAACTGAACATCTGACGTTTCCCCAGGTAGTCGAAACCGGCATGGATATACAGTTTATTCCGATGATTATACGCAGCCTCGAAGCGGGCTTTCCATTCAGGCATTCCCCAAGGCTGTTCGAAGTTATCGGGGGAATAATGGTAATAATTCAATCCACCGGTCAAGGTGAACACATTCAAAAAATTAGCCTGTACTTCCAACCCCGCTTCGAAATAGTTCAAATCGTCGGTTAAAACGGTAAATACATTCCCTTCGTTACCGTAGAATGCGGCGGAGGCTCCGTTTCCCGGACTATCGTATCCTTCATAGGCGTTGGCCCAGAAAGCGGCATTTTCCAGTATGGAATATCCCCCGTAAAGCTGATATTTAAAGCTGCTTCCGATCACCTCTTTTAGCCCCGCCCGGCCGCTGTAATCGATCGTATTGAGGGCGAATTGTCCGGAATACAGATAAGGATTGCGGTACAGCAGCGACCGGTAACTGTTATCGGTGATCGTTCCCCGAATGTCTACGAACGGGGTCAGACCGCCTTCAAGAAAATCCATTTCCAACAACACCTCCGGCAGAAAAGTGCCTTTGAAATGGTCTTCATCCGCCTGGTCCTCCCATCGAGTGTCGGTAAAGCCGAAATAGCCGCCCAGCTTGACCCGAAATTCCCCGTTATCGAATTGATACGCCAGACCGACCCGGCCCAGGCCTCCGGAATAACCGTCGAAATTTTTCTGCCCTTTGCTCCCGGAATATTCCCCTCAGATTTTCAGGAAACCGTCGTAACCGAGCCCAACGTCCCAGGCCATTTGGTTGTATTTATACCGATCCCCGAAGAGATCCAATCCGGCATCGAGTTTGAAGTTGAATTTTTCCAGATCAGTAAAGGAGTTACCGATCGATAATCGAATCCCACCATCCTGGAAATATTGTTTCATGGCCTCGTCCGAAAGATCGAAAACGGCGGCGGAAGCATTTTGACGGTAATACCCGTAACGGCGAAGGGTCCGGTAATCGTAATGGATCTCCCCGCTGATCGTAAAATCTTCATCGGCGTTGAAATCGATAAATGCCCCTGCCCGGTTATCCGATTTAGTCGCTTTTTCCTTCACCGACATATCGTTCTCGATTTTGGAATAGCGTCCGTAATGGGAAATAAACGCTCCGAACCGTGTGGAGGCATTCACTGCCGCGGCGTAGCGAACATCCGCCACCGACTGCATCGGAAAGCCCAGGCCCGCCTTGACGTAAAACGGATAACGTTCCGGATCGCCGACAGCCGCAATCCGCGCCGGTGTCAAGGGGTTGACCGCAAAACCGTAACTCAAAGGCCGGGGTGTAATTTCGTACTGAAAATCCATACGCATCTGAGTCGTATCGGACATATCCGGAATCACATTCAGCTTCAAGGCATTTTGCACCGACGGTTCGAATGCGCGGGTCACGTCCACTTCACTTTGTATCGGGCTTTGGGCCAGCGCGGCACCCGCCACCAGGCAGGCGATGCCGGTTAATATTGGTTTACTGTTCATCGTCTTGTTCATTACTGATCGCATTCAACTTACGGATCGCTTCTTCCCGGATGCCGTCCGTAGCGTCCCCGTATCCCTCCACAATACTCTGGTAAGTGGCTTTAGCCTGAAAATCGTCGCCCCGCTTCAGGTATATATCGCCCAACAAGAGGAA
>JAJQAW010000327.1 GCA_021203585.1 Rikenellaceae bacterium | reverse complement strand
ACGGGGGCAACAACACGGGGCAGATCGCTCCGCTGACTGCCGCCGAAATCGCGCAGGTTTTCGGTATTCGTGTCTATACGATCGGGGTCGGCACGCGCGGCCGGGCTCCGCATCCGGCTTTGGACCGCTACGGCCGCACGGTGTATGTGGAGCAGGAAGTGGAAATCGATGACCAGGTGCTGACCGAAATCGCTGCCATGACCGGCGGCAAATACTACCGGGCTACGGACAATTCCCGCCTTCAGGAAATCTATGAGGAAATCGATCGACTGGAACGCACCGAAATCGAAGTGGATAGTTATACGCGGTGGTATGAGAAATTTATGCCGTTTACCCTGGCGGCTTTCTTGCTGCTGATCGTCGAAATGTTGCTGAGGTATTTTTATTTGAGGAGGATTCCTTAACTTTCAACCGTGAACTATGTTTAGATTTGGAACACCCGAATACCTTTGGTTATTGCTGAGTATACCCGTATTGCTCGGAGTTTACGGATTGTATGCGCGTGCCCGTAAGCGTCGGCTGGCCCGCTTCGGAAATCCGGCCCTGTTGAACCTGCTTATGCCGGAGGCTTCCCCCAAACGGGTTCGCCATAAATTTCTGCTGGTATTGTTGGCCATCGCTTTAATCGGTGTGGGATTGGCCCGGCCGCAATTCGGATCGAAATTGAAAGAGGTGCGCAGAACCGGAATCGAAATCATGATAGCCGTAGACGTTTCCAACAGTATGTTGGCTCAGGATTTCGAACCGAACCGCCTGGAACGGACCAAATTTGCCATCGACCGGTTGATCGAACAGCTGGACGAGGATCAAATCGGTCTGATTGTTTTTGCCGGTGAGGCTTACGTGCAGTTACCCATTACTTCGGATTATGTGGCCGCGCGGAATTTCGTTCGGCACCTGTCCACCGATATGGTGACCCGGCAGGGAACGGCCATGGGGGCGGCGATCGACCTGGCCGCGATGTCTTTCTCCAGCGGGAGCGAGGGAAGCCGGGTGCTGATTGTTGTATCCGACGGCGAAAACCACGAAGACGATCCGGTGGCTTCGGCGAGGATGGCGGCCGAGAAAGGAATAAAAATTTATACGATCGGAATCGGAACGGAGGACGGGGCGGTGATTCCGTATGGCGGTGATTATATCCGTCACGAAGACGGTAGTCTGGTGGTGACCAAACTGGATGAACAAACGCTCGAGCAGGTAGCCCTGGCCACCGGAGGAGCCTATATCCGCGCGACCAACCGCAGCATCGGTTTGAATGAGATTATCCAGCAAATCAATGAAGTGGAAAAGAAACAGCTGACCACTCAGGTGTTCGAAGACTACAATGAACAGTACCAATACCTTCTGGCTTTGGCATTGGCTTTGTTGATCTTGGAAATGTTGATTATTTCCCGAAAAAACCGGTTGCTGGCCCGGTTCAATGTTTTTAAACGGTAAACCGGCTCTGCCGTTCCGTATTCGCATGAAACAACTCATTGTTTTATTTATAACCGGTATAATGACCTATCATTCCTCCCATACTTTCACTCCGGAAGAATTATCCCTCATCGGACCTTCGGCTCGGGCGGGGACCATGCCCGTGCTTCAAATCACGAATCCGGCCGATTCACTGCTGCTTCGGCAAAAGTCGACCGAGCTTTCGGCAGAGGATGTGGACTCGGAACCCTTCCGCATCCTCAAAGAGCGGATGTTGGCTACGGTCCAGGATCCGGATCATCCGGGAGTGGGAATTGCCGCTCCGCAGGTAGGCGTTTCGCGTTCGTTGATCGCCGTTCAACGGATGGACCGGGAAGGTGAACCGTTTGAATTTTACATCAATCCCGTCATCGAACGGTATGGAGAGCAAACGGCTATCGGCCTGGAAGGTTGCCTGTCCATTCCGGACCGTTCCGAAGCGGTCTGCCGCAGCCAATCCCTGGTGATCAGTTATCTCGACGAATCTTCCTTGCAACGCGTCCGGCAAACCGTCGAAGGATTCACCGCGGTCATTTTTCAGCATGAAATCGACCATCTGAACGGCATTCTCTACATCGACCGGATGATCGAATTACCGGACGAAGAGCGAGAAAATACGGACACACCGTGACGGCGTGTCTATAAATAGCTATCTTTATCCTGTCCATTGAAAACTTTGAAGATGAAATTACAGAAATTAACCGGATTCGGGATGCTGTTGCTGTTCGCTTTTGCAGCTTGTGGCGGAGATGACCAGTACGATCCGGTGGCTCAACAGGAAGATTTCCAGGAATTTCTGGATAGCAAACAAATTTTATACGACCAAGAGTTGGCCGGATCGCATTACATTTACAAAGTGCTTTTGCCGGAAGAAGACCGTGTCCTAACGGGACTTCCGCAGGGAGCCAGGGTCGAGGAAGGAGACCGTATCCGCATTTCCTATGCCGGGTTTCTTTACAATAAGAACAATACCTCGGACCTCTATGGCCGCGGAGGGTTGTTTACCACCAACATCCTCGGTTATTCCTTAGCCGCAGAATGGTATGAAAACCCCGAAGAGGAGCCTTTGGAAATTACCATAGGAGACGGCCGGTTGCTCAAAGGGCTTCAATTGGGAATTCCGGGTAGTTTCGTGGGTGACGGTTTTTTGCTCTATTTATCGGCCGATTACGCCTATGGCGAGGGAAATCAGGTCGGCCAGGTGGAAACGGAAGTTCCGGTCGTCTATGAAATTTACATTGTGGAAAAATTCACCGAGTAAAAGCCGGTATTCCGCCGTGCACCACAACCGGGATATTTCGGATCGTGGGAGAGCGGGTAACATAAAGTCTTGATGGCAGGGAAATGGGTGCGGGTGGTTTTTATCCGCTCGACGGTACTCCTTAACCCCAAAAATCGATACCACGTGGAAGACATGAATGCCAAGCGGATCCCTCTTTTCCTGATTGCCCATGTCGTGCTCTTCGGTTCTTTGGCCTTGTCTCAACAAAAGCTTAAGCCGGATTTAAAACCGTATATCGATTTTGCACCGGATACGGTAACCTATCTGGAGACCAATTTTGGTTCGGGAGGCTTTCATTTTTACGGCGATCGACCGATCCAGCATTTGCTGGAAGATTTGGATCTGGATGTTCAAACGATTGTCATCGATATGGGCAGTTTCGACCATATTACATGGTCGTTCCAATTGTATGTGGAACCTATTGAAGAAGTAGTCGATACGGAGGGAAAAATCGGCGGTTATCCGATTTCCGTGCAAATAAAGCCGTTGATCCGGAAAGAACATGGGGAGATTTACGCTCAATTGGCTAATGGACATACGCACCGCTATGCCAGGCCTTTCGATGAATCCATCCGAGCGCTCATCGAGCCGCTTACCATTGCCATCTCACATTATAATGCTCCCAGCGACCCTGATCCGCGGGGTGAAATTTTGGGGGCGTACAACTTTTTAGATTATGGACCGGATAAAATCTTTCAAATCTCTATTATGCCTGCTGGTATGGGGCTCCTTATCCGTTTTTTCACAAACTCAGGATTTAGGTTTTGATGTTAATGGGATCGATATCTCTCGGCAGTACACCAAGCAAGAGGTCGTTGCTGCCTGGGGTGAACCTGAAGTGTATCATACGAATGAGTCGGATTTGGGAATAACGGATAGCTATTATTACGATAAAACGGCAATGATATTCAGTGACGGCTATCTGAGTACGATCTCCTTGTCGGATAACCGCTTTTCCATCTTTACCTCCCGGGACGGAGGCCTGAAAGTCGGGGACCCCGTGCAGCGAATCACGGAATTGGGAATCGGTACGCTGATTCGGAAAGATGATCGGAATTACCAAATCCGGGTGGAGGGAATCGACGATCTGATCACCATTCGGGCCGAATCCGGAATCATTACTTTGATCCTCTATATCCTCAGCGTTTAAGCATGGGATAGTATACTGATCCGGAATTTTTACCGTTTGAACCGGATGGCATTGCTTATCTGTATGCCAATTTTGGATCCGGTGTATTTAATTTTATGGTGGAAGACCAATTAAGGACCTGCTGGAGGATCTGGATATTTCTGTTAAAATGGTTGAAATAGATATTGTAGGAAACAAAAATGAAGTTTGGAGTATCCATTTATTCGTACAATCTGCGGACCAGGTTGAGTGGATGGATGGCCAAATACTTGAATTTCCGGTTTCAGTCCAACTGCAGCGATCCATCTTTAAAGAAGACGGTGAAATTTATTCCTATTTAACCCAAGGGCATTCTCGAAGATATGCCCGGCAATTCGATGAAGAAACCAGGGAATTGATAGAACCGCTCATTATGACTACCGTAGATTATATCTTACCCAAAAAAAGAAGGGCTATTAAAAATTATTAATTTGCTTGGTAATCAATATAAAAACTTCTTTTGATCATCTTGTTTCTGATGCTGATAACTCCGGCATCCCTATAACCAGAATTCCATAACGGAATTAAATGTTCACGTCTATTTGGTTTAAAAAATTATAATGAGTACATTGTAACATCAGGAGTATAGGCGATCTTATCAATCATTAATTAATCCAAATTATGAAGACAATTTATGGAAGAATTGTTGTGTGGTGCCTGCTCAGCTTATCTTTTTCAGGCTGTCAGGTGGAAAAAAACTCAGTTTACTCTGGTTCCCAAGAGAATTTAATCTCAGAAGCAAAAACGTTTTTTTGAGTTATGGATGAGCTCCGCAACGCGGGGTAATTTGAAGGAATTACCTTTAGGCGAGTTTACTCCATTGTGGAACAAAGCGACTATCACGGCAGAGGGAGCGATGGTCGGAGTGACTGTTCTCATGGACTCCCAATATGAATACTGTTCATTTGGCAGGCAGGGCTTGAGTACGCGCAACCGGTATAATACGGTGAGTGTGACTGAAAAGTTGATCGTAGTAAAGTCTCATTCTAACCAGCAGTGGGGTGTGTACCGACAAATGATTGTACCAGATGCAAGATATTATAGAAATAACAGGGGTTCATCCGTTGATTTTACCATTTATGCTTCCCAAAATGGTTTTTCGGGAGTTGTCCTCTATTTCGCACCGGACGGCTTAGTCCCTATTCGCGCGGACAGGTATAGAAATGGAGACAAAACCAATAGCTTATCTGCTTTTGGGGAAAATTATACTGATTATTGTTCTGCGATTTCCCAATTGTCAAAACTTCCTTCAGCATTGGGATTGTATCGTTGTTCAGGGGTGGCAACGCGTGGTTTTGAAGATAACGGGGACGATTGGGACTGGGATGATCCTTGGGGAGATGGCGGAAACGATAACGGAAATAACAATGGTGGAGACTGGTGGGATTTTGATGGTTACAAAGATATCGGTAACGGTTTTTTTATTGACAGTAACGGTAATGTTTTTTATGACAGCAATGGAGATGGTAAGCCGGATTCCATGTGGGTCGATCCCGTGGAAGTTCCTGGTCAAAATCCGAATCCTCCTGGTTTGGATTCGGACCCCGATCCGTTTCCTACCGGACCGGAAGATAACAACAACGATAATAACGAAGGGAATAGTGGCGGCACACCTCTACACCCGGTAATCAATCGATTCAAAAAATCCTTTGCGATTCTTATCGCGGTGCACTTAACTTTAACGATATAAATAATGTTAAAAACAGCTTTACTCCAGCTCAGGAACAATTCTTTATCAGTTTAGCCAATATTGCTGCCTTATGCGAATTGGGTGCTCCGCTGGAATCGTTGAAGTCCGATTTAAGCAACTACTCCGCAGATAATTCATTATATACCAAGTACAATCAACTCAATAATCATCATAAATATACCTCAGGGTGGAAAGAGGCGGCTAATTCCGGTGGAGAGACGGCTTTGACTTCCAGCGAAATTAATAATTCAGGGTTTGAGTTAAAATTTTATCCGACCAAAAACGGAGAGTCAAATGCTTTGGGATTGGTGAAGGCTAATTTCTTTGGCCATATGGTGGAAGCCGCGCTGGAGTTTCTGGAAGCTATCAATAAAAAATATTTGGGGATGCCGGATGATTATTTATACGATATGTATCTGTTCAATGCTCTCAACTTCATGGAATCTTACTGTAATTGATGAGAACCAAATTAATAACCCATTTGCTTTTTTTCCTGATCCTAGAATTCGCTTATTTGTGTTTCTCCGTGCTTTATTCTAGGTCCATTCATTTGGAGGAGAGTTATATTTGGAACTTCGGTTTGACGGTGGTGCTATTTCTGGGCAATTCGTTAAAAGTCAGGAAGACCAAATGGATGATTCTGGGAGGTTATTGCTTCTTGAGTTTGGTAATGATGATGATCGGTTTTTTTGCCCGGCCTGTGGAAGGGAATCCGGTTTATTTACTGGCTATTACAGCTCAATTCAATACCCCTTTTCTGCCCCGTATAGGTTGGACCTCCGGGGTAAAGCTGGGCATCGATCTTATTCATTACTTTTTGCTTTTTTATGGTGCCCTCTTGTATTGGTACCTGGTATACCGCGCGGCGAAAAAGTGCGCGGTACGATTCGAATGACGATCTATGGATAAAAGCACTTCCTGTCCGTGCGCTGTTCACCGCAAAAAAGTACCTGTTTAATTTTAGGTTCCGGGAAGCAAATTCCCGGAACGTGAATGATTTAAAGGGGGGCGTATTGTTGTATTTCATGAAGAAGATAACCAAAAGAAAGGGAAAATTTGTACGGTAGTCGGTATATAAATACGGGTCTTACCGATTTATCCTTTGATTGGAGGGGTAAATTGAAGAGAATTCAACGGGATCGTTGGAGGATTTTATGTAAGTTTACATGTATTACATGATAATATTGCATGCATTGCGGTAATGGTTTTTTTGTAGATAACAACGGTAATGTAATAATACGACGGTAATGTAATAATACGACAGCGCTGGAGACGGTAAGCCGGATTCGGTTTGGATTCCCCCTGCAGAAGTGGGACCCAACGACCCGGTTCCTCCGGGTTGGGATCCTGATCCGGATCCCAGTCCAACCGGTCCGGACGAAAATAGCAATAGTGACAATAATAATAACAGTGGTGGTCCTGGTACATCCAATGTAGCACCGAAGGCAAAAAAAATCTTTAGAAATTCTAAGATGGCAGACTAGAATTGGGAAGCTCTTGAAAAGATGCTAAACAAGATAATTGCTGACTGCATGGGTGGCGCCATGTATGATGCGTTAGTAGATTTGTTAAACGGGAAAACCCTTATTTTTGAGTTCGACCCTTCGCTGGGATATAGCCAGTTCGACGCAAGTGCGGGAAGTATTACTTTGGGGGATTACGAGAGCAATTCTATTTTCCATGAAATGTTCCATGTTTATCAGTGGTATAATGAGACCCCTCAAACTATCGGTGGAGTGGCGCTCAATCATGAAATGGAGGCATGGTATGCACAGTATCGGTATGTCAGTAAATTGCCAGAATACCAAGAGGGGACCAAATGGCATACTCTTTATAATAAGCATCCTATTGGATATTATATCTCCCGGATCGACAATCATCTTACTCCACAAGGACAATTTAAAAATAACAGTAATTACGAATTATTTGGGAATTATCTGATAAATTATGTCAAATCGGCTTTTGAATTGAGTGCTACTTACCGGAAATATCCATTTGACTACAATAGATACGGGAACGAAAACTTCACAAATTTTGTACAATTAAGTAAAGGTTGTTAATATGAAACTAAAATATTTTTTATCAGCTTGGATGTCGGTTTTTTGCTTTGTATTAAATGCTCAAACTTCCTCGAAAGTTATAGAGGGAAGCGGCTATTCCTATAATTATGATGTGAAAGACGGATTTGTAACTTTTTATAATTCATCTAACCTCTATACCTATACTCCTTGGGCTACAAAAGACGGCAGTTCTATTGACGAAAAAATTATCAGAGGGGCTGTTGAAACGATTGTGGATGATGACTGGACTGCAGTAAAATGCCGACAAATTGTTAATGATGGCATAAATCCGACTCAAAAACTCTTCGTACAGGGTTATGGCCTGGGTATAAGGCTTATCATTAATTCAACGACGGGAAAAGTGATGGAAGTAATTTTTGATTTTCAGGATTCAAGCACTTTTAAGGCATTTACCTTTTCTACATTCCGCTCCATAGAATTAGCCTTAAAGAGTGAGGTATGGTTTACCACCATCACGTATGGAAAGGAAATGAATTATTGTATGGTGGGATGGCAACAGTTTTTTTAATACTTTCTGTTAGGGTACGGTCTCTCGGATTACTTACCCGGTCAAATTCATATTCAATTGGAAGATGGAACGAATGTTTATCTTAATTTAGTGACGGTTTAATTTAAATCTATCCACCGGAGAAAATTCTCCGGTGGATATTAACCCCACTTTTATGAAAATTTACAGGCAGTCTGTTTTTAAAGTACGCTCAGTATTAACCCGGTTGTTGCCTTTGGGGGTTTCCAGTTTAATGGTGTGGCTGTTTGTCCAGCATATTCCGCTTCCCTTAATCATGATTTGGGGAGGCTTTCTGATCCTATTCATCGGGCTGTTGGGTACGACTTATTTTTATATTCTGCTCACCGAAAATCGGCTCGTCATTAAAAACCGTATGTTTCCGTTTTTGAAAAAAGAATTTCTTTTCGCGGAGATTTCAGCCGTCAAAATCGGAAACACCGGCGGATTAACTCCCAATTATATAAGGATTTTTAGCGGGCGGAAAAAAACCGGTAGGATGGCTATCGATCTGGTTCATTCGAACCTGTACCGTTGCCTTATACAAGATTTGCAGGCCAAAGGAATTTCGGTTCATCTGCGTGGTGTTGAGTTGAAATAGTGGGTGTTTGGGTTATGGTAGGGTTACCCAGATTTCAAAGATCGGGCGCAAGAGGCCAGGGAAGAACGGCTACGATACTGTTATTGGGCTTTATGTTGGTTTTGCTGCCGTTTTCTTTTCAAATCGGTACCGGGGTTTTCAGCGATGCCTGGGCCGTATTTGGATTAGTTCTTCTTTGTGGTACCGGATCACTATTTCGGCTGGCCGCGAACCCGAGGGTTGCGGTACCGGATTATTTTCTGGCGGCTTTTATTCTTTACGGGATTACTCATATTTTTCTCCATCCCGGTGCCTCACCGAATCAGTACGGCTTGTGGGAATGGGGCGCTGCCTTGCTGCTGTATGTTTTTTTACGCAGGTTGACCGGAACCGAAAAATTCCAGGTGTTGGTTTTCCTGGTCCTTTCGGGATCGATCCAATCGCTGATCGCCTTGAGGCAATGGTTCGGATGGTTCGGCAGCAACCATGCCTATTTCGAGATTACGGGGTCTTTTGGGAATCCCGGCCAACTCGGAGGATACCTTGCCGTATGTGTGGTGGTCTGCGGCGGATTGTTCGTGCAGGTGAAAGGATCACTGAAATTCCGCTTTACCGTCCTGACTGCTGCCGTGCTGATCGGCCTGGCCCTGCTGCTTTTCGGTTCCAGAGCCGGCTGGATGGCCGCAGCGGCAGGGATGGGGATGGTTTGCGGTAA
>JAJQAW010000260.1 GCA_021203585.1 Rikenellaceae bacterium | reverse complement strand
CGTAGCCCGTTTGCCTTGTTCCACCAGCTCGGCTACTTCCCGGGCAATTTCTTTTTTGAGGTTTTCGGCCACCTCTTTTCCACTGATAATATTCATTTGATCGTTACTCTATGTCAAAAAATTTTTCCATCGGCTCCTCCAAATCCATGTGATGATCCTTGAATAATATCTCCCCTTCCGGTGAAACGAGTATGGAGGTCGGATAACCGTCTATGCCATACAAAGCCGCTATCGATTCTCCGGGCGGACGATGCCTGTCATTGGCTTGCGGCCAGGTGAGACCGTCTTTTTCGATCGCTTTTAGCCAGTTTTTATCCGAATCTTCCCGGCAGGCGATACCGATGAACTCTATGGGGGCCTCTTTTTCTTGTAATTGGCTATAAAGTTCCACCAGATAGGCATTCGACTGCCGGCATGGGCCGCACCACGAGCCCCAGAAATCGATCAGTACGTACTTCCCTGTTTGGCCGGAAAGGGTGAATCGCGAACCATCCAGCGTGGTCACCGTAAAATCGGAAGCCGAAGCACCTACCGAGCTTCGCAGTAGGGCCTCGATGTGCTGTTGGATCTGTTGTCCGGCCGCACTTTGCCGTACCCGGGGGTCAACCGGTCAAACATTTGTCGGTACGCTTCCAAATCGTCGTCCCGATAACGCATCACGTGAGCCGAATAAGCCGCATCGGGGTATTTATCGAAAAAATCCGCTTCCACCTCGTAGTTCCGGTCGATGAGCTCGTTCGATTCGTTGAGCAGAGCGATGGCTTGTTTACGCAATTCCGGATCACCGGATGTACGGCTTTTCTCCAGTCCGTCCAAACCTTGCCGCTGCATGTCCTGTGCCTGATACAAAAGACGGAAGGCCTCCTGGAGATCGGAGTGATCGTAAATACCGCCCGTTTTCCGGAGGTACCACCAGTCGCCGGTGGTTCCTGTCAGTCGCAGATCGGCATATCCTTCCAGGAATACCGAGGGTGCCGATTGATGATGCGGATCGAACGGTTGACCGGGCTTGAGGAAAGTGACGACGGCATTGACATCGATCAGTGCGGTCTTCAATTCAAATTTCCCCGGTTCGGTAATCGTTGTCGAGTCTACCGGGACCCAAAAGCTTCCGGTCGGATCGGCTACGGCCAGGAATACCCGGTCGCCTGTTTCCAAGCCGTCCACCCAGCCGTGGAGTAGATTCAGCGCGGGGGAGTTGCAGCCGCTAAAAGCTACCGCCCATACGGACAGCATCAGTGTCCGCAATAAATTCTCTCTTCGGGTCGATGCTCGGGCCATCGTTACCGTTTTTTCTTTTTATTCTTTCCTCCTAATTTGCCTCCCAGCTTGCCGCCCATACCGCCGGCTACGGTTTTCATCATTTTCCGCGAGTCGTCGAACTGTTTAAGCAGTCGGTTTACTTCTTGGAGCGAGCGGCCGCTTCCATCGGCAATGCGCTGTTTGCGGCTGGGGTTGAGCAGGGACGGATTGGCTCGTTCGGCCGGTGTCATGGAATAGATAATGGCTTCGGTATACTTGAAGGCATCGTCGCCGATCTCCACATCGCGCAGGGCTTTGCCCGCACCGGGAATCATGGAAGCCAGGTCTTTCAGATTACCCATTTTTTTAATCTGAGCGATCTGGGCCAGGAAGTCGTTGAAATCGAATTCATCCTTGACCAGTTTCTTTTTCAGTTTCCGGGCTTCTTCTTCGTCGTACTGTTCCTGTGCCCGTTCGACCAGGGAAACCACGTCGCCCATGCCCAGGATACGGTCGGCCATCCGTTCGGGGTGAAACACCTGAAGGGCGTCCATTTTTTCCCCTGTGCTGACGAATTTCAGCGGTTTGTGGACCACCGACCGGATCGAGATGGCCGCACCCCCGCGGGTGTCCCCATCGAGTTTAGTCAGCACCACGCCGTCGAAGTCCAGCCGGTCGTTGAATTCCTTGGCCGTATTGACGGCATCCTGACCGGTCATCGCGTCGACCACAAAGAGAATTTCGCCGGGGTTGATCGCCGCCTTGACCGCCGCGATCTCGTTCATCATCTGTTCATCGACGGCCAATCGTCCTGCGGTATCGACGATGACCGTGTTGATGTGTTTTTCTTTGGCGTACCGGATTGCGTTTTGCGCGATTTGTACCGGGTTTTTATTGCCCTCTTCGGTATATACTTCGACGCCGACCTGTTCTCCCAATATTTTGAGCTGGTCGATAGCGGCGGGACGGTACACATCGCCGGCTACGAGCAGTACCTGACGGCCTTTTTTGCTTTTGATAAAACCGGCCAGCTTTCCGGAGAAAGTCGTTTTACCGGAACCTTGTAATCCGGCAATCAGGATGACGGCCGGGTTTCCTTCGAGCTTGATATCGGTTGCCGTTCCGCCCATCAGTTCGGCCAATTCGTCGCGGACGATCTTAGTCATCATCTGACCCGGTTTAACCGCTGTCAGTACATTTTGTCCGAGGGCTTTTTGTTTGACATCGTCGGTAAAGGTTTTGGCGACTTTATAATTGACGTCGGCATTGATCAGTGCGCGACGAATTTCCTTGAGTGTTTCCGCTACATTGATTTCGGTGATTTTACCTTCTCCCTTGAGCAGTTTAAACGACCGCTCGAGTTTATCGCTGAGATTTTCAAACATGGATGATACAATTTATTTTCAGGCTACAAAAGTAACTTTTTTATTCCTTCTTTCCGCATCTTCCGTAGATCGGTTTACGGACGTGGGGAAGATGAATAAAAACAGAGCAGGGGAGAGATTTATTTTTTGTGGATAAAATTCAGAAAACAAAACGGATGTTCGAATTTCTCCCCTTTGTCATACCGCTCTTGACTGATTAACTCCCACTCCTGGCGGTTCCAGGATGGGAAAGCGGTATCGCCGGTGTAATCGGCGCACACTTCGGTGAGGTACAACCGGTCGGCGAGCGGCAGGGCTTGCCGGTAAACTTCCGCCCCTCCGATCACAAATATCTCCTGATCGGCCGGAAACAGCCCGATGGCTTTCTCCAAGGAGTCGGTCACCGTGATTCCCTCCCCCGAATAATCGGGATTCCGGCTGATGACGACATTCAGGCGGTTGGGTAGCGGTCGGCCCAGGGATTCGTAGGTTTTCCGTCCCATGATTACAGGATGGCCGGAAGTAATGGCTTTGAACCGTTTTAAGTCTTCGGAAATGTGCCAGATCAATCGGTTATCCGATCCGATGATTCCGTTTTGCGCGATCGCTACGATAATCGATACCATCGGTTTACAGTTGACAGGTGATGGTGTAGCTTCCCGATCCAATGGCCACGCGGTCCCCGGAAATGCTTTTGCGGTCCAATTCGGCATTTTTAAACCCTTTGGGCAATACCACGGTAGCGGTGCAGTTGACCGGCACCTGAACCCGATATTCCCAACGGCCGTCCGTGAGTTTCCATTCGGAAAGAATGGTGCCGTACTTGGTCCGGTGGGTCGCTTTGGCGTAAGTCATATCTCCCACCACTTGCGGGGCAAACAGAATTTCCCGGAAGCCTGAAAAATGGACCGAACGAATGCCTGCCAGGTAACCGTACAACCATTCTTCCAATTGTCCCATCATGAAATGGTTCCAGGAATTGCCCTGACTCGGGTCCCATTGTTCGGTCAGGGTGGTCAACCCGTACGCCAGTTGGTAACCGTAACCGGGCGCATCGTAGTGGTTGAGCATATCGTACAAAACCTCTTCGTACCCGTTGTCCGCCAATACGCGGAAGAGATACCGGTTCCCCACGTCTCCGGTCGTGAGCCGTGTTCCATGGGCGTGGATATCGGCGACGAGATGATCCAAGACCGCCTGTTTATCGGCCGGAGGCACCAGATCCAGGTAGATCGATATGGCATTCGAAAATTGGCTGCCGATAGCGTATTGTTTGGTTTGCGGGTTGTAAAATTCCCGGTTGTAGGCCTCTTTGATCCGGTCTGCCAAGGCCATGTATTTTTCCACCCCGGCCTGGTCCCCGACCAGTTGCGCGCTCTGGATGGTTTTCAGTACGCAGAGATACCAATGGGAGGTAGCCGACAGGGAAATCGGACTGTTTTTCGAATACCCGGCTCGGTGCTCGCCGTAATCGTACCAGTCTCCCAGGCCGTGCGAGACGATATAACGGTCGGCTCGCGTGCCCAAATAATCGACGTATCGCTGCATGTTCGGGTAATAGGTATGAATCATCGAGGGATCGCCGTAATATTCATAATATTGCCAGGGAGTGACGCATATCGCCGCGCCCCATTCCGGAGAATCGGCAAAATCGGCTCCCCAGCTTTGTGCGGTAAAATCGGTATATTCCGGGACGATGGAGGGAACCAATCCGTTGGCGCGCTGTCCGTCCGCCATGTCCTGCAGGGATTTAGGGATCAACCGGGCCACGTCGTAATTGTAATAAATTCCGGGCCCGTTGAGGTGTACCTGTTCGATCCAGCCCAATTTTTCCCGATGCGGACAATCGGTGAAAACGGCTTGCATATTGCTTTTGATGGCATTATTAATCAGCCAGTGCGCCTGGTTGAAGATCTCGTTCGAGCTTTCGAAAGTGCCCGTTTCTTCCACGCTGTTGTATACCCAATTGGAAATCAATTCCCGAATCACAGGACGTTCGCCGCTTCCGGTCAAGTAATCCGCTTGCGGAACCTCGATGTATTGGTAGCCGTAATAACTGAAACGAGGGGTCCAGGTTTCGGGACGGTCGCTTTTCAGGGTATATTCGTAGTAATGGGGACTGCCGGTACGCCGTTGGTTCACGGTACCGTCGGGGTTGAGGCTTTCACCGGGAATCAGCCGGATAGTTTGGCCCGGTTTTCCCTGCACGGTAACGGTCGGGAAGCCGGAGAGATTCTGGCCCATATCGAAAACCCGGGTATGCGGGCCGACCTGGGTCGCGGTTTTTACCGGAAAGGTTTGCATGATTTTTACCGGAGGGGCCAATTGGGTGGTCAATTTTCCGGAAGGAGGAGCCTGCACTACGGCCTGCTTCCAGGCCGAATCTTCGAATCCCGGTTGATCCCAGCCCGGTTGTTCCAGGCGAGCGTCGTAATCTTCTCCTCCGAAAAGATCATTGAAAACGAGCGGACTTTCGGCCCATTTCCAACTGCTGTCGGAATAAAAAGTATCCCTCGTGCCGTCCTGGTAGTTCACCTGCATCTGGAAAAACAGTGTCGGCGGCCCGAAGGTAACCCACAATTTACGATAACGGGTACCGGCGACATTATAAAAGCCGTTGCCGAGCAGCACTCCCAGTACATTTTCACCGCCCCGGAGCCATTCCTCCACGGAGTATATATTATAGTAAACCGTTTTATCGTAATCGCTCCAAAAGGGGGCGAACTGGCTTTGGTCTACTTTGCAACCATTGATGGTCAATTCATAGTGACCCAACCCGGAAATATAAATCACGGCTTTTTCCACCGGTTTGTCCAGCAGCACCGGCTTGCGGAGTTGGATGCTGTGTTTGGCCAGTTCCGGAACCTCTCCCCAGTTTTCGACAATCAGGCTGTCTTTCAACGAAGGGGAATGAAACGTACGGTTTCCGACCGGCAATTTACTCTCCGGGCGGTCGATCGCACCGATCCATTGAGCGTTCAGCATTTCGCGGTCCGGGGCTTGTTCCCACCGTGCGATATCGCTCCAGGGAGACGGGACTCCTTCGGCGTCCCACACCCGAACGCGCCAGTAGTACTCTTTTCCGCCTTCCAGGGGAGCGCCCCGGTAGAGAATTCCCTGGCTTTGGGAAGATTCCATTTCTCCGGAATCCCACCGATCGCCGTGTAGTTCCGCCGCTCCGGAGGCCGTGGAAGAGACAATAATGTGATAGCGGGTTTGCAGATCTCCCTTTTTCTCCGAATGCAGCTGCCACCCCAAGCGGGGCTGTAGGGTCTGGATGCCTATCGGATTTTCCACGCTTTCGCAGTACAACTTCGGGATATCGATTGCCCGCAAAGCGGAAATTGCGAGTATGGCAGCAACAAGCAACCCTGTCCGTTTGAATAAAATGGCCATATGGTTAGTTATTTTTTTCGTAATGGGATAAAGATAGCGGTTTTTTAAAGAATTGAAAAATACCGCCTTCCTTTCCGGTTTCCGGGAGGAACATGGAGGACCGCAAAACAAAGAAGAAAATTTATTTAGAAATAGTTGCAAATAAGAATAATTCTAATTTAATTTGCACTATCTTTAAGAGTCGAATATGGACCAGGTCAAAGTGATACAACAAAAGCTTTCGGAGCGTGGGTTGAAAGCTACTCCGCAGCGAATCGCTGTGTATCAGGCCTTGCTGGACTTAGGGCATGTTTGCGCGGAAGAGGTCGTGGCGCAGGTGCATCGGAATTTTCCGACCATCAGCCTGGCCACGATTTACAACACCCTGGATGCTTTGCTCGAACAGGGAATAATTACACAGGTGCACACCGGAAGCAATAAAAAATATTACGATGTGCACGTGCACCAGCACGTACATCTGTATGACCGGACCGATCACCGGATCGAAGATTTCGAAGACCCGGCGCTGGAGAATCTGATCCGGGAATACATTTCCCGTCAGCCGGTGGAGGGATTCGAATTGTCCGACATCCAGATCCAACTCATCGGCAAATTCCGGAACGAACCGCCTCGATAGAACGGATACCATTAACCCTAATGAATACGTGTAACTTTCTAAAAAAGTATCAAAATGAAGAGTGTGAAAGGAACCAGAACCGAACAGAATTTGTTGAAATCGTTCGCCGGTGAATCCCAGGCCCGTATGCGCTACACCTATTTTGCCAGCAAAGCCAAAAAGGAGGGATACGAGCAGATTGCCGGAGTGTTTACCGAAACGGCCGAACAGGAAAAGGAGCATGCCAAACGTTTTTTTAAATTTCTGGAGGGAGGAGAAGTGGAGATCACGGCCTCTTTTCCGGCCGGTGTGATCGGTTCTACTCGGGAGAATCTCGAGGCTGCCGCTGCGGGTGAATATGAGGAATGGCACGATTTGTACGAAGAATTTGCCGCCATCGCCGACGAAGAAGGTTTTTCGGTCATTGCTACGGTGTGGCGCAAGAGTGCCGAAGTGGAAAAAGAGCATGAGCGGCGGTATCGAATTTTATTGCAGCGGGTGACGGAACAAAAAGTGTTCGAACGGGAAGAGCCGATCAGTTGGCAATGCCGGAATTGCGGTTATATCCACACGGGTAAGCAGGCGCCGGAACAATGTCCGGCTTGCGCCCATCCGCAGGCTTATTTCGAACCGATGAAAGAAAATTATTAAGGGACGGTTTCTTCGTTCAAAAGGCTTCCCTGCGGGGAAGCCTTTTTGGTTATCGACCGTGCCGGGCCGCGATCGGGGAGATGAATGAATCGGACCCGATCCGGCTTGCTGCACCCTGACCCAAAATCCGTGGCAGAACCGGGCCGTCCGGACCACCCTCCGTGTAGGCAATGGAGGGTAAAGGGTCTGTCGGAGATCGAGTAAAGGATACTCCAGTGCCCCGCAGCGGGCCGCTCCGGAGAGCTACTTATCCGGTTTGAACCGGCCCCTGGTTCTGCTTTTAGACCGTTCCGTTCCTCTTTGCGGGAACCGGGCTTCCCTTTTTTTCTTTTTTACGAAATTTCCAAAAAAAATCGTAAATTGCATCCCGGCAAGGCCCAAAACGATATAAACTATGCGTACAGGATCTATCCCGAAACAGAAATGAATGACACCGGCACCGCCTACCCGGCGGAATCGGTCCTGTGGCGTAACGACCTGACCTAAAAGCAAAAATTAATTATAAACACATGGAACCTAAAAAAGGAAGCTTAAAAAGTACCATTGCCGTCTCGTTGACCAATTACCTGGACGCCGGCGCGATTGTGGCCGGTGCCAGCGGGTTGACCCTCTGGCAAAATTACCTCGGACTTTCAGAAGGGAATCTGGGCTGGCTGAACGCTATCAGCGCCAACTGTTTCGGCGCGGCCATCGGCGCCATCATCGGAGGATTCCTGGCCGACAAATACGGCCGCAAAAAAATTTATACCTATAACATGCTGGTTTACATGCTCGGGGTAGCCATTATCATGTTCACCGTCAATTTCCCGATGTTGTTGCTCGGATTCCTGGTGACCGGGATTTCGGTAGGAATCGGAGTACCCGCATCGTGGACCTACATTTCGGAAAATTCCGAAATTCATAACCGCGGACGAAACATCGGAATATCGCAGGTGGCCTGGGGCGTAGGGCCGACCATCATCCTGATCCTCGGAATGCTGCTGGCTCCCGCTACCGGCGGTGAAGCTTCCGGCGTACTGTTCGGATTCGTGGAAAAAATAGCGGGGTGGTTGACCGGCGGATCGGTCAGCGGCGCCGCGCTGAACGTATTCAGCAGTCGTATTATTTTCGGCTCGCTGTTTGTCGTGGCCTTCATCGCTTGGAATTTGCAGCGCAAACTCAACGAGTCCAAAGACTGGGAAGAGGCCAAGCGGGCCGAAGCCCAACTGGCCGGCCAGGGCGCTCAAAAAAGCGTTTTCTCCTCTTTCGGAGCGCTGTTCACTCACAAAAAAAATGTACGGGCGATTGTCTTTTTGGCCGGTATCTATCTCACTTGGAATTTGGTTGCCTCCGTGATGGGCTTTTTCCAGCCGCATATCTATGAGACCGCGGGCGGACTCTCCAACGCGCAGGCCAACATGCTGGCTGCCATCCAGTGGATCATTATCATTTTTGTGACCTATTTCGGCTTTGCTAAGCTGGCGGACAAAGTGAATCAGCGCTGGCTCTACTGCTTCGGGGTCGGCGTAGGGGTATTGGCGTGGCTCATGCTGATTTTCATGGGGGTTCATACGATTTCCGGGTTGTGGGTGTTTACTCTGCTCTGGGGTATTCAGGCCGGGATTTCCGTGCAAGGATTCTACGCGCTTTGGTCCTCCGAACTTTTCCCTGCCCGATATCGGGCCGCTGCACAAGGAGTCATGTTCTTCATTGTCCGGGCGGCTTCCGCCCTCTGGGGACTGGGTTTCGTCTACATTTACGGACACAACGGCGAAGGATTCAACCGCGCGGCATACATCATGATGGGATTGCTGTTGATTTCCTGGATCGTCGGAACGGTGTGGGCGCCCAATACCCGCGGTAAATCGCTCAAAGAGATCGAACGGGAACGCTATGGCGAGGAGGTCTGACAGGATCGCCTAGCCGGTATCATCGGAAGCCATAAAAAGACAGCCGCTCTGCTGCTGTCCGGGAGGGAAGTGTGGTTTGGGGTAACGCTACGGACCGAACCGGGAAGTCGATTTTTCACCCGGGAAATCCCCTCCTCCATGCCTTGCTGTAAGGAATGAGAGCGGGGTGCCTGCCGCTTGCCGGAAAGTGAACAACCTTACTTGCCGTTATGATCGCCCACCCGGCCTCCCTTCCGTTCGAATCCGGCCGAGCGGCAGGATTGCGGCCTCTCGTTCCCTGGAATTCAACGGTTGGCACGACTGATCCCACTCCGGAAAAACCCGTTCCATCGGATGAATGTATCTTACGGAT
>JAJQAW010000137.1 GCA_021203585.1 Rikenellaceae bacterium | reverse complement strand
CTCCTTCAATTCTTCCCGGATTTCTAACAACAGCGCGCGGATAGTCTGCAGGCGCCGGACTATTTCGGTTTCCCGTTCGGCTTCCGCTTTGTTGTTTTTAAGGTATTTTTCCACCCCGTTCAGGGTCATACCGCGCTCTTTGGTGAGGTGGTAGATAATTTCCAGGTTCTTGACATCGGCCGGGGTAAACAATCGGTTGCCCTTTTTGTTTTTTTGAGGTTTGAGAATGTCGAATCGTTGTTCCCAAAAACGGATCAATGAGGGCTTTACGTCGAACATCTCCGTCACCTCTCCC
This sequence comes from Rikenellaceae bacterium, assembly GCA_021203585.1. Classification (GTDB taxonomy): domain Bacteria; phylum Bacteroidota; class Bacteroidia; order Bacteroidales; family Rikenellaceae; genus JAJQAW01. Next base: position 9,255 of record JAJQAW010000137.1, on the reverse strand, counting down.
ATCGAGAAGAGTAATTTTTCCGGTTTGTATTCTTTCAGTGCCACAGTCCAAAGGTTGTCTGATTTAACGATGCAAGGTAGCAAAAAAACTCCGCTTTCGGCAAGGCGGTTCAGTTATTCCGGGCGGAATCAAAAATAATGCGTAATTTCGCTGGCGCAAAAACCGCACATGATGACCCTTCCTATGATTGTTTCAGGGAAAGTGGTCCGGGGAAACCGGATCGGCCGGCAGTTGGGATTCCCGACGGCCAATATCCCGTTGCAGGACCAGGACCGGATCGAGGACGGTGTTTATGCGGTCCGGGTTTGGGTAAAGGACCGTTGGTATGAAGGGGTGGCCAATGCCGGAGCCCGACCGACGGTAACCGATGCTCCGGAAAGATTTTTGGAGGTTTTCATTTTTGCATTCAATGGGGATATCTACGGCGCTACCCTTCGGGTGGAGTTGGTCGAATACCTGCGGGCCGGCCGAAAATTTACTTCGGTCGAGGCCTTGCGTAGGCAGATACAGCAGGATAAAACTGCGGCCGAAGCTTTTTTTAGGCGGCTGGAACAGCGAGAAAAAAAATAACGAACGATATGCGAATCGAAGAAACTCCGGCCTATCGAGTGGCCGATATCACCTTAGCCGATTTCGGTCGGAAAGAGATTGAAATAGCCCAAAAGGAGATGCCCGGACTGATGGCGCTCCGTCAAAAATATGCCGGTCAAAAACCGTTGGACGGGGCCCGGATCATGGGGTCCTTGCACATGACGATCCAGACGGCAGTATTGATCGAGACTTTGGTCGAGTTGGGAGCGCAGGTGCGCTGGTGCAGCTGCAATATTTTTTCGACACAGGACCATGCGGCCGCAGCCATTGCCCGGGCGGGAATCCCTGTTTTTGCCTGGAAAGGGGAAACGCTGGAGGAATACTGGTGGTGTACGGTGCAGGCACTCACTTTTCCCGGAGGAAAGGGGCCAAACCTGATCGTAGACGACGGAGGAGATGCTACGCTGTTGATCCACAAAGGCTATGCTGCCGAAAAGGATGCTTCGAGTTTGGAATACGAACCCTCGAGCCAGGAGGAATCGGTCATTCTGGCCGCTTTGAGGGAGATTTTAATTTCGGATCCTTCCAAGTGGCATCGCCTGGTCGAGGAGTTCCGGGGCGTTTCGGAAGAGACGACCACCGGCGTACACCGGTTGTACCAGATGCAGGAGCGGGGAGAATTATTGTTTCCGGCGATCAACGTAAACGATTCGGTCACCAAAAGCAAATTCGATAATCTCTACGGATGCCGGGAATCGTTGGCCGATGGCATTAAGCGGGCTACCGATGTGATGATCGCCGGAAAAGTGGTGGTTGTTTGCGGTTACGGCGATGTAGGAAAGGGCTGTGCCCGCAGTATGCGTTCTTACGGGGCCCGGGTCGTGGTAACCGAAATCGACCCGATTTGCGCCCTGCAGGCGGCCATAGAAGGTTATGAAGTAAAAACGGTCGAAGAGGTGTTGGCCGAGGGGAATATCTATGTCACCACCACCGGAAACCGGGATATCATTACCCTTGAACACATGCAGGCCATGAAAGACCAGGCCATCGTGTGCAATATCGGTCACTTTGACAACGAGATACAGATGGATCGTCTGGAGCAATCCGGAGCGGTGAAAACCAACATTAAACCGCAGGTCGATAAATGGACCTTCGCGGACGGGCATTCGATTTTTATTTTAGCGGAAGGGCGTCTGGTCAATCTGGGGTGTGCTACGGGGCATCCCTCCTTTGTAATGAGCAATTCATTTACCAACCAGACCTTGGCCCAGCTCGAACTGTGGCACAACCGGCTAGCGGTCGGCGTTTATCGGCTGCCCAAGCACCTGGACGAAGAGGTTGCCCGATTGCACCTGGAGCAATTGGGAGTAAAGTTGACCGCGCTTACTCCCGAGCAGGCGGATTACATCGGAGTTCCTGTGCAGGGCCCGTTCAAACCCGATTATTACCGGTATTAAGAAGTTCCGGGTTTATTCCTGCAGCCCGCTTATTCTCTCGGACTCCTTAAGGGATTCCCGGGCTCGGTTGGAAGCTGTTTCAACCGTTGAAACAGCTTGTGCTTTTTCATCCGGTTTGGATCGGGCATTTCCCTGAATTTAAAATTATTCCCTACCTTTGTGCATTAAAATGGGAATCTTTCCCGTTTAGCGGTTAATATGGTGATAGAAAACACAGATCAGTCGGCCCACAAGGCCTGTTGGGGTTACCGTTTTTCGGTCATTCTGGTAATGGTGGTTTTTTCATCGGGACTTTTTTCGCGGTGTGCCAATATCGGCGTTAGTCCGGAAGGAGGACCGAAGGATACCATTCCTCCCCGGGTGGTGCGGATGAGTCCGCCTTTCAATTCAACTCATTTATGGCCCGGTCGGATCGTGATCGATTTCGACGAATATATTCAATTGAAAGATCAGCAGGAACAATTCTTTACCTCCCCGTTCATGGAGGTCAAGCCGACTCTTTCTTATAAAAACAAAAGTGCCATCGTGACGATCGACTCGCCGCTGGATTCTGCAACGACTTACGTGCTGAATTTGGGTTCCAGCGTGGTCGACAATAACGAGGGAAATCCCTTGCATGGGCTTAAGTACACCTTTTCCACCGGAGACTACATCGATTCGATGTTTATGTCGGGTTTTGTGTCGGATGCTTTTTCCGGCGATACGGTGCGGGGAGCCTATATTTTCTTTTTTGAGGCCGGACTGGATTCGATTCCGGAAACGGATTCGCTTCTGTTCGATCCGTGGAAAGCCTTGGCAGTAGCCAAAACCCTGTCCGACGGCGGCTTTATATTTTCTAACCTCAAGCCGATCGATTACCGGGTTTACGCGCTAATGGACCATAATAAGAACCAGATTTACGATCCGGGAACGGACGAGGTGGCCTTTTTGGACACCGTGTATAATCCGGCTCATATGCCCTCTTTCCTGATGTGGTATGATTCGACCTACATGCACGCTGTAGCCGAACCGCAAATCTTTTTCAATACCTTTAAAGAGGAGCTCAAACGAAACCAGAACCTGACCGGTTCGGAAAGAATTGCCGCCCAGCAATTTTGGTTGAAATTCGCGGCGCCGGAACCGAATATCCGTAGTTTCGATCTGCCGCAGATCGATCCGGAAAAAATTTTGGTGGAATATCCTACTCCGCAGCGCGATTCGATTCTGTACTGGTTGGACATTCTGCCGGAGGAGTTGCCGGATACGTTGGTAGCCGAGATCGTTTACGATCGTCCGGACAGTGCCGGAGTGCTGTACGAACACGAACTAAAATTGCAGTTGATCTGGATCAAACCGGTTGTGGAGCAGGAGGATGCCAAAACCAAGGCGAAAGAGGAACGGCTCGAACGGCGAAAAGAGCGAAACAAAAGACCGTTTTTCTGGTTTTTATGTCCTAAAAAATGGAAACAAAAGGAGCCGGAATCGGAAGAAACCGAGCTCACTCCCGAGGAGTTGGCCGAACAGGAGGCCTTGTCCGATATTTTAGGAGAAGAGGCTCTGGCAGCGGATTCACTGACGGCAGATTCCATACCCAAATCGCTGATGAAATTCTCTTTTACCGGAGGTTCTCCGGTGATTCCGGGAGAAATGCCGATCCTGAATTTCGAGCTTCCGGTGTCGCAGCTGGAAACTTCCAGAATCGTGTTGTACAAACGGGACGAACCGGAGGTGCAGCAGACCAGTTCGTCCGGCCGCCGGGGAAGACCTTCTACGATCACCCAGGCCGTCGATCCCGAAGCGTTGGAAGAACGGGAGGTGCCCGTGGAATTGATGCGGGATTCGATGCTGATTCGGCAGTACCGGATTCAGGCCGATTGGACGGATGGAGGAACCTACCGGCTGGTGATTCCGGCCGAGGCGATCCGCACCATCGACGGGGAGTTGAACGATACGATCAACCAATCCTTCACGGTTGCCCGCAACGCGGAAATGGGGTCGATCACCCTCAACTTGACCCATGCAGTGGAAGGGTACGAATACATCGTTCAAATATTCGACGAGCAGGGTTCGACCCTGCTGAAAGAACTGGCTCACCTGACCGAAGGGGTGCATACCATCGATTATATTCCTCCGGGCAAAGTCACCATCCGGATGATCGAAGACCGAAACGGCAACGGGGTCTGGGATACCGTAATTCTGACCCGGCGGATTCAACCGGAAACCGTGCGTTGGTATAATGCTCCGGGTGGATTTTCGGCGATCGATTTGCTGCCTAATACGGAATTTGAAGTGGATGTGGATCTGACGGAGATTTTCAAGCCCCGGACCTATAAACCGACCGTGTTTGCCCGGAATGAGGAACACGAGCATGATCACGATCATCCCTGGGAAGAGGATGAACCGCGCGAGCCCGGTGCGATTGTTGAGGTGGAAGAGGGGCTGCCGGAGGCCTTCCTTCTGCCGATGGAAGGCCGTTCGGATATCCGTACTTCGGAAGCTCGGGTAGAGGGATTCGAAATCCTCGATCCGAAAGCTGAAAAAAAGGCTGCAAAAGCGGCAAAACGGGCTGCCAAAGCGGAACGAAAAGCGGCTCGCCGTGCCGTTAAAAAAGAAATCGAAGATGAACGTCATCCGGGAGACGAATTAAATTACATGAAAGATGTGGTGCCGTTGGATTAAAAGAGTCCTCATTCCGGTCGTATCGATTTTGCTGGCAGACCGGCTTGCCGCCCAGCATTACCTCGGGGTACGCGGGGGTTATGGCGGAGGTTATGCCCGCTTCGAGTATGTCGATCAGACGGTTCGGGAGTCGCGTTTCCTGTTCGGTTGGCCTTCGGGGGGAATTTCCTGGAAATATTTCACCGAAGAAAGCGTGGTAGGGGCCGTACAAGCCGACTTGCAGTTTGCCAAAAAGGGCTATCGGATTTTGGAGAACGGCCGGTTCAACGAGGAGACCGGTCAGTATCATTATACCCATTATGTAGACCGAACGCTCAGTATCATCGAACTGCCCTTCATGTGGCACATCCACGTTTACCTGTTCAAACAACGGGTACGGGTCTTCCTGAATTTGGGTATATACGCTTCCTACATTCTGGATGCTTATGAAAAAAGCGGAGAAACGGAAAACTGGAAGGTGCTGCAAGAGGGAAAATACCGCATGAATTCGGTGGTGGATAACCAATTTGAGTATGGTCTTTGCGGAGGTTTCGGTTTCAGCTACCTGTTCGGCCGGTATGAAATTTTTGCCGAGGGCCGCTACAGCTTCGGTTACGGAGACATCATGCGGTCCCGCAGTAAATATCCGGAAAGCCTTTACAACCGCACCCCGGTGGATATGATCAACATTTCGATGGGTTTGTATTACCGGTTGGGTAAAGGCGGCATCCGCTCGTTCGAAAATCCGCGGGTCCGAACTCCGAAACAACCCTGGGGCGAAAGAATGCCGCAAGGTCCTAACAAACGTTCTTAAAAACGGTGCCCTACAGTGCGGATTCCATTCGAAATGCCTGCCTGCGGAGCCGTATAATTTCAAAACCTCAGACACGTGAAAACAACCCGTCAACAAAAAGTTTCGCGCCAGATACAAAAGGACATCAGTGACATTTTTCTCAAAGAATGCGCCGAGTTGGTCCGGGGAACGATGGTTTCGGTCACCCAAGTAAGAATCAGTCCCGATCTGGCCCTGGCCAAAGTGTATGTCAGCATTTTTCCGTTCGATAAAGCGGAAACGGTGCTGCTGACGCTACAGCACCATGTAGCCCAAATACGAAAAGCACTCGGTGTACGGGTACGTTCGCAACTGCGGATTGTCCCGGAACTGAGTTTTTACATCGATGATTCCCTGGAATACGTGGAGAACATCGATCGGTTGCTCCGGTAAAGCTCTCGCGCATGCGGCTCTCCTTTTTTATCGCCAAACGCTACTTGTTTTCCCGGAAATCCCATTCGGTGATAAACCTGATTTCCGGCATCAGTGCTTTCACCGTTGCGATTCCGGTGTTGGCCATGGTGGTGCTTTTGTCGGTTTTCAACGGATTCGAGACCCTGATCCGTTCGATGTACCGCCATTTCGATCCTCCGATTGAAATCACCGCCCGGCACAGTAAAGTATTCGGATGGGACAGCATCGATGCGGAGGCCATCCGCTCCTTACCGGAGGTTACCGCGATTTCCAGGACCCTGGAGGAAAATGCCTTGTTCGAATACCGCGAGCGGCAGGTGATCGGGATGCTCAAAGGAGTCGACTCACTCTTTTCTACCGTCGTGCCGATTGAAGATATGGTGGTCAGCGGGCAGTATGAACTGAAATTCGGCGACCTGGATCAGGCTTTGGTGGGTCAGGGAGTGGCTTTTATGCTGGACATTCGAACGGCCTATCTGGAATCCCTGCAAGTGTACATGCCCCGGAGAGGGAAAACGGTATCCTACCTGCCCCTGGATATGTACCGGCGCAAAGCGATTTATCCGGCCGGCGTCTTCGCACTGGACGGAGAAACGGACAGTCAGTACGTGCTCGTACCGTTGGATTTCGCCCGGTCCATCCTGGACTACGATTCCACCCGGGTATCGGCTTTGGCAGTGGGACTTCGCGAAGGCGCGGATCCGAACCGCGTTCGAGCCCGAATAGCGGAGATCACAGGGGAAGGGTTCGACGTTAAAACAAGGTTTCAGCAAAAAGCCGAATTGTACCGGTTGATGCAATACGAAAAATGGGGCATCTATTTGATGATCTTGCTGGTGCTGGTCATCGCCTCCTTCAGTGTGGTCGGATCGTTGATCATGATTATTGTGGACAAGAAAAAAGATACCGACACGTTAATTACCTTAGGGGCCGATACCGGATTGGTCCGCCGGATATTCATCCGGGAGGGGCTGCTTATTTCCGGCATCGGTACCGGTATCGGATTGATTCTGGGGGTATTGATCAGTCTCGGTCAGCAGCAGTTCGGTTGGGTCAAGCTGGCCGGTCAATCCTTTCTGATCAACGCTTATCCGGTAGAGCTTCGGGGAACCGACCTGTTAGGGATCGTACTGAGCGTTGGCCTGATCAATTATCTGATTACCCGCTTTACGGTGGGACGTATGGTAAGCTCCCGGGAATTGTATAAAGCCAAGTAATAAAAACCATAAATGGATCATTTTCCAGTGAAAAACCGTTCGATAAAACCCACCGTGATTTCTCTGCTGGGGGCTTTATGGCTCTTTACCGCCTGTGGGCCCCGGGAAATACCGGACAGCGATATGCAGGCCATTATCCGGGATATCTTTCTGGTCAATGCCTACTACAACCTCTACGAACAATCTCGTACTCCTTCGGATAGTGTGGATATCTACACCCCGATACTGAAAAAATACGGGTAGGATGCCGAGGATTTCCGGTATTCCATGGACCGGATGGCGCTCAAGAAGAGCTCCCGGCTATCGGAATTGATCGATGCCGCTACGGCGGATATCAAAGAGGAAAACAATTTCTACGAAGGCCGCGCCCGCATCGCCATGCGGGTGGATACGTTGATCGGTCAATTTTACCGGGATACGGTGGTGCAGCGTTTGGATTCGCTGTGGATACGGGATCTTCGCCTGAAAGATACCTTGTCGCTGCGTATTTCCGTTTATCCGGGACAATACCGGATCCTTTATGGTTTCCAGCGGGATACCACCGACAAAGGGCACCTGACCATGCGGTACCGCCTGAAAGATTCCACCGGTAAATTTATCCTGACCAATAGTCGTACCCTGCAGCAGGGGCAGGAGTACCGGAAGATGGATGTGACCCTGGAAGCCGGCGCCGATGCCGATTCCCTGTTGCTCGTGCTGGCCGATTATCCTTCCAGTACCCGGGCTGTCGGACTTCGCATCGACAGTCTGATGATCCTGTACCATCCCCCGTTGGATTCGGTTCGTCCGGTCTACTGGAAAGATCAATTCCGGCTCCTATGCCCGTCAGGATTTTTTCTCCGATTATGAGTCCATTACGCAAGATAGCAGCACATTATACCTTGTGCCCCCGCACGGGGTGGATACCGCGCGCCGTCCTGACTTTTGACAGCGACGGCCGATTGCTCCATTTGGAGCCAGACGCTTCCAGGTTGGATTCGATCCATGGGATCGAATTCTATAGCGGTATTTTGATTCCGGGTATGGTCAACCCCCATTGTTACCTGGAATTATCCTACCTTCGGGAGAGTATTCCGAGAGGAACCGGTCTGGACGGATTCGTCGAACAGATTGCCCGGATTCGCGGCCAGGCACCGGAGTCCACGCGTTTGCACTGCGCCGAAATGCAGGACGCGGTACTGCGTCAGCAAGGCGTGGTCGCGGTAGGGGATATTTGCAACGATGCATTTACCTTCCCGCTCAAACAACGTAGTAGTATCCATTACCATAATTTCATTGAAATATTCGGTTCCGATCCTTCGGTGGCCGACCGGCAGTTCGAACGGGGCGTGCAGGTGGCCGGTCGGGCCGAACGGCTGCATTTGCCCTTTTCTCTGACCCCGCATGCGACTTACTCCCTCTCCGAGCCGCTTTTTGAACGAACGGTTGAGGCGAACCCTGCTTGGAAACCCTTGTCCGTCCATTTCATGGAGAGCCCGGCCGAAAGCCAACTTTTTCGCGGAACGGGCCCTTTTGCCGAGCGGTACCGGCAAGCGGACATTCCTGCCGACTGGGCGCATTTCGGTTCTCCGGCGGGTCGACTGATCCACTGCGTGGCCTCCGAAATCCCGCTGTTATTAATACACAACACCTGCGTTACGGAAGAGGATATCGACCGCATCCAGGATCATTTCCAATCGGTCACTTGGGTCGTTTGCCCGCGATCCAACGCCTATATCGAAGGATCGTTTCCTCCCATCGAGCTGCTTCGCCGCAAAGGCTGCCGCATAGCGGTGGGTACGGACAGCCTGGCTTCCAATCATTCCCTTTCGCTTGTGGAGGAGCTCAAACTCTTGACCGGGCGTAGACCGGAAATACCGTTGCAAGAATTGGTGCGTTGGGTTACGGCCAACGGGGCCCGTGCCTTGGAAGCGGAATGGGCCGGATCGTTCGAGGTCGGGACATCACCGGGAGCGGTGCTGTTGGATCACATAGACAGGGATCACCGCGCGCTGAGTGCCGACTCCACGGCGCGCCGGAGCATTTGAATCGAACAAGTATGCCGGACCAGAAATTCATGATCGGAATCGGGGAACTGCTCTGGGATATTTTTCCGGATCGGAAAATTCTGGGAGGAGCGCCTGCTAATTTCGCCTTTCACAGCGGGCAATGGGGTTTTAACGGGATC
>JAJQAW010000223.1 GCA_021203585.1 Rikenellaceae bacterium | reverse complement strand
GCATTAGCACGATTCAAAACAAAGAAAAAGCAAACATAAAAACTAAAAAAGTACTAATTAAAACTATTTTCTCATCATGAAAAAACTTTTTGCTATTCTGTCAGTCGTAGGCATTCTGTGCCTGGGTTCTGTTGGTGCATATGCACAGGAAGAAGAAGCGGCGCCTGCAGCAACTGAAATGTCGGAACCGGCTCCCGCTCCGGCGACAGACTACAATCCGGAAACCGATGTCGAAGGCGAACCCATGCACCAGATCCTGAAAAAACAATACATGGACGGTGGCGTGCAGTGGATGACTCCGGTACTTCTGTGTTTGATTCTCGGTTTGGCCATTTCGATCGAGCGCATCATCTACCTGAATATGGCGACCACCAATACCAAAAAATTCGTAGCGAAAGTAGAAGAGGAACTCAACAGCAGCGGTGTGGAAGCAGCGAAAGAGTTGTGCCGCAACACTCGTGGTCCGGTAGCGAGCATTTTCTATCAAGGACTGGATCGCTATGACGAAGGGGTGGATATGGTGGAAAAAACCGTTACTTCTTACGGTTCCGTACAGATGGCCCAGCTCGAAAACGGTCTTTCCTGGATCGGACTGTTCATCGCACTGGCTCCCTCTTTAGGGTTCTTGGGAACGGTAGTAGGGATGGTACTGGCCTTCGACGCGATCGCCGCTGCCGGCGACATGTCTCCGACCGTAGTAGCATCTGGTATGAAAGTGGCCCTGTTGACCACCATCGCCGGTTTGATCGCCGCTATTATCCTGCAGATTTTCTACAACTACATCCTGGCTAAAATCGAAAGCTTGGTGCTGGCTATGGAAGATTCTTCGATCTCGTTGGTAGACATGCTGACTAAATACAATAAAAAGTAATCCGACCATGAAACATTTAATCTGGGTAAGATATATTTTAATGACCCTCAGTGTGGTGGTGGTCCTGTTCGGGTGGCTTCTGCGTGAAAACGTGGATCTGCTGCTCAACTGGATGTACATCATGTTGATTCTGGGGGTCGGCGCGATGGTCATCATGTCGGTGATCTCGCTCGCACAAAATCCGAAAGCGGCCGTGCAGGCCCTGCTCGGGTTTGCAGCGATCCTGGTGGTAGTGGGTATTGCGTATGCCCTGTCCAGCGGCAGTCCGCTCACTACGCCGACTAACTATTACGATAATTCCACCGAATTAAAAATCGCCGATACCGGATTGTTTGCCATGTACGCGCTGATGATCGGCGCCATCCTGGCCATTGTGGTGGGCGAAATTCGGAACGCTTTTAAATAAACCCCTAAAATGGCAAAAAAACTTCCGCAAATTAACTCGAGTTCGACTGCCGACATCGCATTCATTATCCTGATCTTCTTTCTGATGACCACGACGATGAATGTCGATTCGGGTATTCAGCGGCAATTGCCGCCGATGCCCCAGGAGGAACAACCGCCGATGGATATCAATCAACGGAATATCCTGCTGGTGTTTGTCAGTGCGTCGAACGACATAATGGTCGGAGGGGAGCGTATGGATATCTCACAAATCAAAGACAAAGTCAAAGAATTTGTGCTTAACCCTTACGAAGATCCACATTTGTCTGACTTTGAAATTACCGAGGTCGATAACCTCGGTAGTTATCCGGTCAGTCTGGGTGTGGTCTCTCTTCAAAACGACCGGGGTACGAACTATGGAACCTATATCCAGGTACAGAACGAACTGACCCGCGCGTTCAGCGAAATCCGCGAAGAAGTATCGATGCGCTATTACGGCCGTTCATTCACTGAATTGGGCGATGAAAATCGTAAAGCCGTGACCATCGCTGTACCGCAAAAGATATCGGAAGCCGAACCACGTAATATCGGAGGAGCATAATATGGCAGTTATCAGAAAAAAAGAGAAAAGGGAGGTGGCTTCGTACAGTTCATCTTCACTATCCGACATCATCTTCATGCTGCTGTTTTTCTTTATGATCACAACGACCATGCATGAAAGTGAAATGTTGGTACAGGTGCAATTGCCACAGGCGTCCGAGACTCAAAAACTCGAAAAAAAATCCTTGGCAAGCTATATCTATGTCGGTTCACCGACTCCGCAGCTCCGGCGTTTATTCGGAGACAGTCCTCGGATCCAATTGAACAACGCATTTAAACAGCCGTGGGAAATCGGAGAATTTATCGCCTCGGAGCGCGACCAGCTCGACGAGGCGGAACGTTCAGGTATGACGGTGGTACTGAAAGCCGACCAGAATATCCACATGGGTTTGATCACCGATGTAAAACAGGAGCTCCGTAAAGCGGAAGCCACCCGGTTGATCTATGCCGCAACTCGGCCGGAAGTCTATGACTAAACGGTCCTCGGTCTATACGAAGGCTGTCCAACCGGACAGCCTTTTTTTATGCCGTACGGAGAGCGCGGAAAAAAACGGGCGTTTATCCGGCCAATGCATGCGGAGATTATGAATTCCGGGGGAATAACGTTATTTTTGTATCCTTAATCAGCATCCAATCGTGTCCAAATACCTAGATCAATTATCCCCCGTACAACGGAAAGCTGCGGTAAACTACCAAGGGCCCTCGATCATCGTGGCCGGAGCAGGTTCCGGAAAAACCCGCGTATTGACCTACCGCATCGCGCACATGCTGGAACAGGGAGTTCCGGCCTATCACATCTTGGCGCTGACTTTTACCAATAAAGCGGCGCGGGAAATGCGGGAACGCATCGAAAACGTGGTCTCCCCGGCCCGCGCCAGAAGCCTGTGGATGGGAACCTTTCATTCCGTTTTCGCCCGTATTCTGCGACAGGAAGCGGATAAACTCGGATACCCCTCATCGTTCACGATCTACGATACGGCCGATAGCCGCAATGTGGTGAAAATGATTCTGAAAGAGATGAATCTGAGCGACGAAACGTATAAACCGAACGAGATTTATAACCGGATCTCGCTGGCCAAAAACAACCTGGTCACAGCGGCCTCTTACGAATCGAATTCCACATTGATGGCCGAAGACCGGGAACGGCGGCGGCCGCAATTTTTCGAAGTGTATAAACGCTACGTACAAAAATGCAAGGAAAACGGAGCGATGGACTTCGACGATCTGCTGTTGAATATGAACATCCTTTTCCGGGACTTTCCGGATGTACTGGCCAAATACCAGTATCAGTTTCGGTATGTGATGGTGGACGAGTACCAGGATACCAATACGGCCCAGTATCTGATCATCAAAAAAATCGTCGAAAAACACCGAAACCTATGTGTCGTCGGCGACGACGCCCAAAGCATTTACTCGTTCCGAGGCGCCAGGATCGAAAATATCCTGCGGTTCCAAAACGATTACGCGCAGGCACGGATTTTCAAACTCGAACAGAATTACCGCTCCACGCAGACCATCGTGAAAGCGGCCAATTCGATTATCGAAAAAAACCGGAAGCAGATCCGTAAAAAGTCCTTTTCGGCCAATGACGAAGGAGAAAAAATCCGGGTATTTAAAGCCTTTACGGATCAGGAAGAGGGACTGGTTGTGGTCAACGATATTTTTGCCCTCACCCGGGGCCGGCAGATTCCGTACAACGACATTGCCATTCTGTACCGCACCAATGCCCAATCCCGGGTATTGGAAGAGGGGCTGCGCTCGCGGAATATCCCCTATAAAATTTTCGGCGGCCACTCCTTTTACCAACGCAAGGAAATCAAGGACGTGCTGGCTTACATCCGGCTGGTAGTCAATCACCAGGACGACGAAGCCTTCCGCCGAATCATCAATTATCCGGCCCGGGGAATCGGGGATGTAACGGTCGGCAAAATCGCCGCTACAGCCCGGCGCCACCACATCAGCATGTGGGAGGTGATCAGCACTCTCACACCGGAACAGATGGAATTGCGGGGAGCGGCGGCAAAAAAATTGGCCGAATTCAAAGAAATGATTGCCGAACTGAGCGCCGGAGTGTACACTACGCCGGCTTACGAAATGGGTTTGAAGATCGCCACGCGTTCGGGCATTATCGGAAGTTTTCGGATGCAGCAAACTCCGGAAGCGGTCAGTGTGTTGGAAAATATCGAGGAACTGCTCAATTCCATGGCCTCTTACACCGAACAGGAACGCCTGGAAAACCCGGAAGAGCTGCCGCCCACGATCGACGCCTGGCTGCAAAACGTCTCCCTGCTAACCGATATGGACACCGAAAAAGAGGAAGACCGGAACCGAATCACCCTGATGACCATCCATTCGGCCAAAGGATTGGAGTTCGACTATGTCTATATTGTCGGATTGGAAGAAACGCTGTTTCCCAGCCAGATGTGTATGGATTCGCCGGAAGCGCTGGAAGAAGAGCGTCGGTTGTTCTATGTGGCTCTAACCCGTGCCAAAATCGAGGCAGTGCTTAGTTTCGCACAGACCCGGTTCCGGTGGGGTAATGTGACTTCCAACCGTCCCAGCCGGTTTATCCAAGAAATCGACGGCGAGTACCTTCAACTGCAGTACGAAGAGGATTCGTTCGAGCGTTTTCCCGATTCAGGCGAAACGGATACCGATAGCTCCCCGCTCCGACGATTTCCCCGTTCGGCCGGTCAGGCGGGAACGGGCGCGGGCCGGAGTTTCCAACACCCGGGCAGAGTGGACCGCGCGGAACGGAAACCCCCTTCGGAACAATCTCCCGCCGTACCTGTATCAACCCCTGCAACCTCGACGGAAGGCCTGAAATCCATGGGCCGGCGCGTCGTACGAGAGCAGTCCGGCCTCGAAAGGAGTGCGGAACGACCTGCCGTGGAATCCGTAACCTCCGGAGCCCTGGAGGTAGGTTGCCGAGTCGCACACGATAAGTTCGGATCGGGCACGGTTTCTACAGTGGAAGAGACGGCACACGGCACCAAAGCTACCGTCCGATTCGATGGCGCGGGAAATAAAACCCTGCTGCTGAAATACGCAAAACTGCGGCGGATCTAACACCGGAAAAGATGATCGGCATATTTTACCTGCTTTTATTTTACTTTCTGGGCGAATTGGCCGGCCGGTTGACCGGCGGGATGATACCGGGAAGTGTCATCGGAATGGTCTTGCTCTTCGCCTCCCTCTATACGGGAATCGTTCGGAAAGAAGATGTCGCCGGCGCGGCCCGGTTTATTCTGGACCACATATTACTGTTTTTTATCCCCGTATGCGTCGGATTGATGACCGCTTGGCCGTTGATTTCAGCGCACTGGGCGGCAATTCTGGTCTCCTGCCTCATCAGCACCTTATTGATCCTTACCGTGGTGGGTCACCTGCAACAATGGTTGGAAAAACGGGATCGTAAACGGGCCAAGACGGAATAACATGCAGCCACTGATTCACACTCCTTTATTTCTGTTGACCTTAACAATCGGCGCTTATCTGCTGACGCTCTGGATTTACCGCAAAAGCCGCATCCGGCTGTTGCATCCGATCCTGACCTCAACCCTGCTGATCATTGTGTTTCTGCGGCTTACCGATATTTCCTACCAGGAATATTTTGCGGGAACCGAATTGATTCATTTCATGCTGGGGATCTCAGTAGTTTCCTTAAGGTATTTGCTGTTTGAACAGCTGGAACACCTCAAAGGACGAATGGTTTCGATCCTGACCTCCGTAGTGACAGGCAGCGTGATCGAGGTGGTAAGCGTAGTGCTGATTGCCCGCTGGATGGGTGCGGATCAACTCGTCGTGCTTTCTCTTCAACCCAAACAAGTCACCACTCCGATTGCCATTTCCATATCCGAAGTTTCCGGAGGCCTTCCTCCGCTGACTTCCATCGTGGTAATTGTGGCAGGGATGCTCGGAGGTATTGCGGGACCGGTGGTCATGAATAAACTGGGCATCCATGATCGCATTGCCCGGGGACTGGCGCTCGGATCGGCATCGCATGCCGTAGGAACGGCACGGGCCATCGAACTGGGAGCGGTAGAAGGCGCTATTTCCGGTCTGGCGATCGGCTTAATGGGCGTAATCACCGCGGTGCTGATCCCCCTGATCGAACGGTTTTTCTGATCGCCGATTTCGGACCACACACGGGAACTTCCAACGATTTGCTGCCATAGGGCACCGGCGGCTCCACTTCGCACAGCGGTTGGAAGGTTGCCGGCTTCTTACCGAATACCGGTCGTCGGACGAAGCTAAAAAACACTCCGCTCACCTTACCCGGTTAACCCCTTATTATCAACGGTCAAACCGGAGGGCTTGGCCGCGGAATCCGGTATCTATTTTTCCATCGGCATAAACCAGCCGGCCGTTAATAAAGGTATGGGTTACTTGGGTGGTAAACGATTCGCCTTCAAAAGGAGACCAACCGCATTTATATAAAATGTTCGGCGTTTCGACCTCCCACCTGCAGGAGGTGTCGACCAAAACCAGATCCGCAAAATAGCCGGGACGAATAAAGCCGCGATCCCGGATGCGGTACCGTAAAGCCGGTGCATGACACATCTTTTCGACGATGTGGGACAGGGTAACTTCTCCGCGTTTATACAGTTCGAGCATCGCCGTAAGGGAATGCTGCACTAGCGGACCGCCCGAAGGACATTCCAGATAGGGCCGAAGTTTCTCCTGCAGCGTATGGGGAGCATGGTCCGTAGCCACCACATCTACCGTACCCCTTTCGATTCCCTGGAGCAGCGCCTGCCGGTCTTCTTCGGTTTTGACGGCCGGATTCCATTTGATGAAATTTCCCTTTCGCCGATAATCGGAATCGTTGAACCACAAGTGATGGACACACACCTCGTTCGTGATTTTCTTTTCCCCCAGCGCAGCAGGACTGAACAGTTCCAACTCCCGGCTGGTACTCAGGTGCAGCACGTGCAAATGAGCCTCGTATTTAGCGGCCAGTTGCACCGCTTTGGCCGTCGAAACGTAACACGCCTCGGCCGAACGGATCAGCGGGTGAAGCTCCGGATCGATTTTCTCTCCGTAGAGGTGTTTGTAATAAGCTAAATTCCGACGGATAATACTTTCCTCCTCGCAATGAGCGGCCACCAGTACGGGAGATTCGGCAAAAATAGCAGACAGGGTCTCTTCTCGATCCACCAACATATTTCCGGTGGAGGAACCCATAAAGAGTTTTACTCCGGGTACCCGCTTGGGGTCGATTTTACGAATTTCCGGCAGATTGTCGTTCGTGGCTCCCAGGTAAAAGGCATAGTTGGCCACCGAATGAGAGGCGCCCAATTCGTTTTTCCGCTCCCACAACTCTATGGTAGTGGTTTGGGGAATGGTATTGGGCATTTCCATGTAAGACGTGATCCCTCCCGCAACCGAGGCAATCGACTCGCTGTGAATATCGGCTTTATGGGTCAGTCCCGGTTCCCGAAAATGGGCCTGATCGTCGATCAGACCGGGGATCAGCAATTTTTGTCCGGCGTCGATCACCCGCTGCGGCCGATCTCCCGCAAAAGATCCGTAGCCACACTCCGCAATCCGCTCCCCCCGGATCATTACCCAACCATTAGTAGCCCGGTGTTCATTCACCACAAAGGCATTTTCAATCAATAAATTCTCCATCCCCATGCTTTTTAATCACCGATCGATTCGGCTCACTATAAATATGGATTCCCACAAGAACCGTTCCCCAAAGATAGGGATTTTCGCAGAGCAGAAACCGGATCCTATTGAAAAGTGCCTATATTTGGAATTCCAATGAAAAAACAGGTGCGAACATATTCCTCTCTGATGGCGCTGTTGATTTTTATCAGCTATTACGAAGGAATTACACGCTTCGGGCACGTACACCGGATCGGAGACCACGCACTGGTCCATTCACACCCGCACAACCGGAACTTCGAACATGCTCACTCACCGGAAGAATTCCGGATCATCCAGCAACTCGCTGTTTTCGCAGCCTGGATCGCCTGGGTCTGTATGCTTCCCGGAACGGTACCTCCGCGGAAGTGTTCGATCTTGCCACCCAGGCACCCGGCCGGAACAGCCGATTCCCGATCGCCCGAATTCCTGCTACGCGGCCCCCCTGTTCGGCTTTTGAGTATCCTATTTTGATCATACATTTCTAATCCGATCACTAAATCATTCTACTTATATGTATACCATTCAAGCATGGAGCATTTTACTTTGCGCCGTTTTTTCCTGCCTTCAGCAATCCGCACAACCTCGAACGGATGCAAACCTAACCGGTCATATCGTTAAAAAAGGAACCCATGACCACATTCCCTACGTCCACGTAACCCTGAAAGGAACCACTCACGGCGTGGTAGTGGATGGTTCGGGGCACTATTTTTTGAAAAACCTGCCGGAGGGTACATATACACTTGCGGCTTCCGGCATGGGCTATACGACTCAGGAAAAGGAGGTCACCCTGACGGCCCGAAAAACGATCGAGGTGAATTTCGAACTGGAGGAAAGTTCGATCCTAGTCGACCAAATCGTCGTATCGGCGAACCGGCAGGAAACCAACCGGCGGGAAGCGCCGACGATCGTTCATGTACTCAACACGCAGCTCTTCGAAAGCACGGCTTCCAACAACCTGTCCGATGCGCTGAACTACCAGTCCGGACTTCGGGTCGAATTCAACTGCAGTAATTGCGGAGTGTCGCAACTGCGCATCAACGGGCTGGAAGGCCAATATTCACAAATCCTGCTGGACAGTCGGCCGATTTTCAGTTCGCTGGCCAACGTATACGGGCTGGAACAAATTCCGACCAGCATGATCGAGCGAGTCGAAGTCATCCGCGGCGGAGGCTCGGCTCTATTCGGCGCCAATGCCATCGGAGGAGTAGTTAACATTATCACCAAAGAGCCGACCCGAAATTCGGTAGCCATTTCCAACAACACGCAGCGGATCGACGGTACGTGGGATACCAATACTTCGTTTAACGGTTCATTCGTATCGGACGATTACCGGGCGGGACTCTATGTTTTCGGGATGATCCGTGACCGGGAAGGCTACGATCGCAACGATGACGGGTTCACGGAAATACCCAAACTCGGTTCGGAGACAGTCGGTTTCCGAGGCTACTACAAAACCGGCGGATATTCCAAACTGACGGCCGAATATCATCATATCCGGGAATTCCGTCGCGGAGGGGATCAGTTTGATCGGCCTCCTCACGAAGTGAAGATTGCCGAACAGCTGCGCCATAAGATCGACGGTGGAGGTTTGAAATACGACCTGTGGTCCGCCGATCAAAAACACCGGGAAAATGGATACATATCCATGTAGAATATCAACCGAGACAGCTATTTCGGCACCAGCGAAACTCCGGAAGCGTACGGCCGGACGACCGATTTTACCGTGGTAGGCGGCGGCCAGTATACCTACGGCTTCGACCAGTTGTTCTTCCTGCCCGCCGATCTGACTGCCGGCCTCGAATACTCTTCCAACCACCTGCACGATGTCATGCTGGGGTATGACCGGAACCTAAAACAGGACTCCCGGGTGTTCGGCGGCTACCTGCAAAACGAATGGAAAAGCGAACGCTTGAATCTGCTGGCGGGGGCACGGATCGATAAACATAATAAAATCGACGATATCATCGTCAATCCCCGGGCCAATATCCGCTATACTCCCATGATGCCGGACCTGATCTTGCGGGGGAGTTATTCCAGCGGCTACCGCGCCCCGCAAGCTTACGACGAGGACCTGCATGTGGAGGCAGTCGGAGGAAAAGTGGCACTGAT
>JAJQAW010000071.1 GCA_021203585.1 Rikenellaceae bacterium | reverse complement strand
TTGCTACGCCATATATTCCATATTCGGTGTGGGAGAGGACATACTGAAAACAATTTCATTAGCAAAACTTTACTAAACCCGAAAAATACAATGCAGTTTAAGAAGGTTAAAATACGGTGGGCCGAGTGGTAGCGCGCAGTCAAAATCGAATTTTAGGCAGGTCCCCCTGGTTCTACCGAAGCGCAACGAGAACCTAGGGGTGAGCGGAATGACTTGGAGCTTCGCGCCTCGGCCATTCGAGCAATTTACTCGAAATCTGCCGAGTGAAAAAGAAGAAATCCTGGGGGGGTAACCCTGCACCACCCTCGGTGAATATTGACAAATGAAAGGAAGCACAGCGAGGAGGATTAAAAAGCTAAACGGCGATCCGTAGTACCACCAAACAAACCGACAAAACTGAAAAAACAACTCATAATGGATAAACAATTAATCGTATCCCCTTCCCCACACATTCATGGTGGGGATTCGACCACCCGGCTGATGCGGGATGTGCTGATCGCACTGATTCCGGCGTTTGCCTTTTCGGTGTTCGTTTACGGGCTGTCCGCTTTGCTGGTAACGGTGATTGCCGTAGCCAGCTGCGTAGTATTCGAATTCCTGATTCAGCGCTACATGCTGAAGGGTCCTTCTACCATCGGCAATTATTCGGCCGTTCTGACCGGAACGTTATTGGCATTCAACTTGCCGAGCAACATTCCGATAGCATTGATCGTGATCGGATCGCTGGTGGCTATCGGCGTCGGTAAAATGACTTTCGGAGGTTTGGGCAGGAATATTTTCAATCCGGCCCTGGTCGGCCGGGTATTCCTGTTGATCGCTTTTCCGGTACAGATGACTTCCTATCCCACGCCGACCCTATCGGTAGATGCCATGTCGGGAGCTACGCCGTTGGCATATGTCAAGGAGGCTTTGAAAAGCGGAATGAGCGTGAGCGAGGTGATGCCGAATCTACCCTCTTCGACCGATATGCTGCTGGGGATCCACGCCGGATCGCTCGGGGAGATCGGAGCCCTGGCATTGATCCTCGGATTTATTTACTTGTTGGTACGGAAGGTAATCACCTGGCACATTCCGGTGGTGATTGTCGCCACGATGGCCGCTTTTTCGGGTATCTTGCATCTGACGGCTCCGGAACAATACATCGGACCGGCCTTCCACATTCTGGCCGGCGGTACGCTATTAGGAGCCATTTATATGGCAACGGATTACGTGACCTCTCCGATGATACCCAAAGCGATGGTGATCTATGCCATCGGAATCGGAGTTTTGACGATTCTAATCCGAACCTTCGGGGCTTATCCGGAAGGTCTGTCCTTTGCGATTCTGATTATGAACGCCGTAGTGCCGTTATTAAATAAATACGTCAAACCGCGCCGTTTCGGAATGGCCTTAACCAAAGCGTAAAGATATGGAAAGTACATTGAAAAATATGGTATTGGTGCTGTTCCTGATCACTCTTTTTGCATCGGGAGCCGTAGCGGTAGTCAATCAATTGACCGAGGAGCCGATCGCCGAAGCCAAAGCGGCCAAAACCAGCGGCGCTATCGGAGAAGTGGTTCCCCCTTTCGATAACGATATCGCGGCCACAGCCACACCCGTCGAGATCGATGGAGGAACGGCTACCCTATATACGGCCCAGCAGGGAGCAAAACCGGTCGGTTATGCTGTGCAGTCCTTTACCACCAACGGTTTTAGCGGATTAATTACCTTGATGGTAGGTTTCCTGCCCGATGGAACCATTCAAGGAATACAGGTTCTTTCCCATGCGGAAACTCCGGGGTTGGGCAGCAAAATCACGGAAGCCGGAAATCCGTTGACCGCCTCTTTCGAGGGAAAAAACCCGGCCGAACTCAAGATGACCGTGCGGAAAGACGGCGGAGATATCGACGCGATCACCGCCTCCACGATTACCTCTCGCGCCTACACCGAAGCCGTGCAGCGGGCCTATGATGTGTTTCTGAGCGAAGTTTACGGCGTGGAGTTCTCTTCCCCGCAAATTTACGGGGTAGACCCTTACCGAACCGTTTTCCCGGAATATACCAACGATCCGGCCTCGGAAATGGTTACGGTACAGGTGGACGGTAATTCGATGCAGGTGTTCCCGGTAAAAAAGGAGCATGAATTGTTGGGGTATATGGTTTACAGCGCGGCAGAAGGCTATAAAAGCACGATCGATCTGCTGGTCGGCTTCGCACCGGACGGTACCATTCTCGACATTCTGGTGACCGGACAAGATGAAACTCCGGGGTACGGGACGGACATCCTTTTGGAAGACAACCCGCTGCTGACGAGCCTCAAAGGGAAGAAAGCCGCCGAGCTGGATATCCGGCTGCAGGCAGACGGGGGGGATGTGCAGGCTATTTCCGGGGCCACCGGATCGTCCGAAGGATATACCCGAGGGGTAAACGCGGCTTACCGGGCATTCCAACAAGTAAAATAGGAGGAAACGAGATATAAATAAAATGACGATTTTGACCAACGGGATTATCAAGAATAATCCGGTGTTTGTCCTGCTCCTGGGAATGTGTCCCACCTTGGGTACGACCACTTCCGCGGTGAATGGTATGGGAATGGGATTGGCTACGATGTTTGTGCTGATCTGTGCCAATCTGGTGATTTCGCTTTTGAAAAAGGTTATTCCGGGGAAAGTCCGGATTCCGGCCTTTATCGTGGTCATCGCCTCTTTCGTTACCATTCTTCAGTTGGTCATGGAGGCCTACCTGCCGGATTTATACGCTACTCTGGGTTTGTTTATCCCGTTGATCGTGGTCAATTGCATTATTCTGGGCCGCGCGGAAGCCTTCGCTTCCAAGAACAACGCGCCGTCCGCGCTGCTGGACGGATTGGGCATCGGTTTGGGATTCACCCTGGCCCTGACCGCACTGGGCGCCGCTCGGGAAATTTTGGGCGCCGGATCGATTTTCGGTCTGAAATTTATGGAAGGCGACGGTATGTTGATCTTCGTCCTGGCTCCGGGAGCCTTCATCGCGTTGGGCTATCTGCTCGTTTTGTTTAATAAAGCTACCGCCAAACTGAAAACCAAATAGGTATGGAAATCGTTAAAATCATCGTCGTCGCGATCTTCGTCAATAATATCGTATTGGCCCAGTTCCTCGGAATCTGTCCTTTCCTGGGGGTATCGAACAAGGTGAATACTTCGCTGGGCATGGGAGCCGCCGTTACTTTTGTGATGCTGATCGCCTCGATCGTAGCCTGGTTACTCCAATACGGCGTGCTGGAACCCCTGCACATCGGCTACATGCAAACCATTGTTTTTATCCTGGTCATCGCCGCTTTGGTACAGATGGTGGAAATCATCCTGAAAAAAATCAGCCCGGCGCTGTATCAGGCTCTCGGTGTATTCCTGCCCCTGATCACTACGAACTGCGCCGTTTTGGGAGTGGCGATTTCACTGGTGACCAAAGATTATAATCTGGTTCATTCCGTGGTATTTTCCATCTCTTCGGCCATCGGTTTTTCCCTGGCCTTGGTCCTGTTTGCC
Source organism: Rikenellaceae bacterium (assembly GCA_021203585.1). Lineage (GTDB taxonomy): Bacteria > Bacteroidota > Bacteroidia > Bacteroidales > Rikenellaceae > JAJQAW01. The sequence goes on along the minus strand of JAJQAW010000071.1, from coordinate 6,122 downwards.
GGAATGCGGGAACGCCTGGAATTGGAAGATGTACCCAAAGCCTTCAAAGGGGTACCCATCGCCCTGATCACGGCCGGTATTTTGGCGATGGCTTTTATGGGCTTCTCCGGTTTGATGTAACGAAAATGATAAAAAGAATAGGGAATAAGAACAGGCGAATGGTTTCATTCGCCTGTTTCCGGTTCAGGATTCCATTCCCAATCGGCCAGCGGATGATTTCGCAACGAATTTTTCAAGAATTCTTTATTCAGATGGGTGTAAATCTCTGTAGTGGCAATGGATTCGTGCCCGAGCATTTCCTGAACTACACGGATATCCGCGCCCCCTTGAACCAGGTGAGTGGCAAACGAATGGCGAAAGGTGTGCGGACTGACTTCTTTGGAAATTCCCGCCGCCCGGACCGCCTCTTTAATGATCAAGAAAACCATCACCCGGGAAAGTTGGCTTCCTTTGTGGTTGAGAAACAGAATATCTTTGTGTTTAGGGTCCTGTGGAAGTTCTTTCCGTTGATCCAGATAGAGGTTGATTTGCCGGACGGCTTGGCGGCTCACCGGCACCAGGCGTTGTTTGTCTCCTTTACCGGTCACCCGCAGAAATCCGTCGTCGAAAAACAGATCGTTGAGTCGCAAACCGACCAATTCCGTCACTCGCACCCCGCAGCTGTAGAGGGTTTCGATCATCGCTTTGTTGCGGTGTCCTTGCGGTGTGCTCAGATCGAAAGTCTCCAGAATTCGACCAATTTCATCGACCGTCAGCACCACGGGTAATTTCCGGCTTATTTTCGGGTTTTCGATCAACTCGGCCGGTGATCGTTCCACGCGGTCCCGGATCAGCAAAAACTGGTAAAAACTGCGAACTCCGCTCAGCATCCGGGCCGTTGTAGCCCGACGATGCCCGCGGTCATGGAGATGGGCTAGGAAAGCCTCGATATGTTTCATCTCGATCTCTTCCGGCAACAAACCGAACTCGGCAACGATGAATTCCCGGAACAGCCGTACATCGTGCAAATAGGCCCGAGCCGTATTCTCCGCCAGGTTTTTTTCCAGTTTCAGGAATGCCAAGTAATCCTCGAAATAAATGCTCCAATCCTTCACCCTGTAAAATTAAGGATTATCTTTGTATGCAGAACCAAAAACGCAGCCTATGAACAGATATTTTAAGTTGTTTCTGGCTCTGCTAACGCTGTATCTTCCTCTTTTACAGCTCATACAGGCCCAAAGCAACGGGTTGCAGACCTCTCTTGGCGGAAGCCTGCAGGAAACTATCCGGCAAATCGAGGGTGTCGCAGCCGTGAGCGAATTGGAATCTTCGGTATTCGACCATAAACTGGAAGTGATGTATCTGCAGCCGCTGGATCATGAAAATCCCGGAGCAGGTCATTTCCAGCAGCGGTTTTACGTCCTGCACCGGGGATATGACCGTCCGGTGATCTTTGTTACGGAGGGTTATCGCGGAAGCTATGCAGCCCGGGCCGCGTTTACCAATGAATTGGCCGAACGGTACAACGCCAATATCATTGTAGCCGAGCACCGTTTTTTCGAGAAATCGACGCCGGAACCCCGCGATTGGGATTATTTGACCGTAGCCAACTCCATGGGCGATCTTCACCGGATTAACCGGGCGATGAAGAGCCTTTATCCGGGAAAATGGATCGCCATCGGCATCAGCAAAGGAGGGCAGACCACCATCATGTATGCCGCTTATTACCCCGAGGAAGTAGACATATACGTACCGTACGTCGCTCCGGTCTGCTTCGGAGTAGAAGACGGACGCCATGAACCCTTTCTGGAAAATTGCGGAACCGCTGAGGACCGCGCTGCCATACTGGCTTTTCAACGGGATCTACTGGAAAGACGGGAGGAAATACAACCGTTGTTTGAAAAGTATTGCAGCGAGGAAAAGCTTACCTTCCGCATGCCGATTCACGAGCTTTACGATATGTGCATTCTGGAATACCCGTTCGTCTTTTGGCAATGGGGAGCGCCGGTTGAAGAAATCCCCGCACCCGGATCCGATGCCCGGAAGATGGCGGACCAACTGTTGGCCATAGCCGGACCGGAATATTTTTCCATCGTCAGCGAACCCTCTTTTTTCGTACAGGCAGCCCGTGAACTGGGCTATTACGGATACGATACCAAACCCTTCAAGGGATTGTTGACCATCCCCAACGCCAAGGGATACCTGCACAAATACATGCTTCCGGAAGAGGCTAGGCACTACAAGTTCTCTCACCGTGTCCATAAAGATATCTACCGGTATCTCAAGAAAAACGATCCGAAAATGATCGCCGTCAATGGAGAATTCGATCCCTGGAATGCCGTGTCGGTAGACAAAAAATTGTTCCGCAACAAAGAAAACATGACCCTGATGGTTCAGCAGGGAGGCAGCCACCGCGCCCGGATCGCTACCCTCTCGGAGGAACAACAGGCCCGGGTGTGGGAATTGATCGACCGGTGGCTGGAACAATAACGGATAAACCGGCTCGGTGCGGCGCGGTAGGTATCCGCAGCAGCCGATTTGAGTTGATTCCTGCGGCACACTGCGAAGATAGGATGCATCCCCTACGGTCGTAATTGCCCGGCCGGCCGGCGGTGAAAGAAGGCGGCTCCGAACCGCCGCAGGGGCTTGCCGAGAAACCAAAGAGTCTCTTGCCGCAGGGCGAGGACAGTATTCGGTCGGCCAATCCCTGAAAAAACAGTAAAACGAAGTTATGAAATACATGGAATATAAGATTTCCTGCATTCCGGATGAGGAGTCCTCGGAAATCATGGTGGCCGAACTGGCGGATTTAGGATTCGAAAGTTTTTCGGAATATTCTACGGTCGATCAGAGTATTAGCGGATATCTTCCGGCAGCCGAAAGCGCACGGTACGAAGAGGAAATTCAAAAGTACCTGCGGGATACCGGAAGGCCCTACGAACGGATCGTGATTGCCGACGATACCAATTGGAATGCCGTCTGGGAATCCCATTTCGAACCCATTTTAATTGAAGACCGATGCTATATCCATGCCCCGTTCCATGAAAAGCGAGAAGATGTGGCGCACCAGGTGGTGATCATGCCCAAAATGTCCTTCGGTACCGGTCATCACGCGACGACTTCGCTGATCCTGGCCCGGTTGCTGGATGCAGACCTGAAGGGCCGATATGGATTGGACATGGGCAGCGGTACGGGTGTGCTGGCAATTCTGGCCGTTCAACGGGGCGCGGCCCATGTGGATGCCATCGATATCGATCGGTGGGCCTATGAAAACTGCATCGAAAACATCGAACTGAACCGGGTACGGGACCGGATCACCGTGCAGCAAGGCGATGCTTCGTTGCTGGGTAAAGGTGAAAAATACGATTTTATCCTGGCCAACATCAACCGCAATATTTTACTCTCGGATATGATGCATTATGCACGGGTGCTGAAAACCGGGGGCCGGATTCTGTTCAGCGGTTTTTTGGAAGTGGACATGGGGGCCATTCAACGCAAAGCGGAAGAGTTGGGGTTGATTCCGGTACACAGCGCTCTGGAGAACGGATGGGCTCTGGTGGAATGCAGAAAAGGGGCGTAGGTCCATACCGGGGTTTTCCGGAAAAGGATTCCACCCGGGTGGGTCGGAACAGTCATTTCACGGAATTTAGTTAATTTTGCAGCATCATTAAACTGAACCTTACCATGATGGATGGAGCCATTGAAATAATCCAGATCAATATTTCCGGACAGGACAAACCCGGAGTGACTTCCTAACTCACTGAAATTCTGGCCCGTTACGATGCATTTGTACTCGATATCGGGCAGGCCAACATTCACCAGAGCCTGTCGATGGGAATCCTGTTTCAGACCACGCCGGAAAAATCGGGCAGCATCATGAAGGATTTACTCTTTAAATCTTATGAATTGGGCGTTAAAATCCGTTTTACTCCCATTACTCCGGAAGAGTATTCGAACTGAGTGAGTCTTCAGGGCAAAAACCGGTACATCATCACCGTGCTGGGCCGAAAAATTACAGCCAAACAAATCGGTCAAATCACCAAAATTGTCTCCGAACAGCATCTGAATATCGACAGCATCATCCGGTTGACCGGTCGTATTCCGCTCGACGAAACGGAACGGGCGGCCAAATCGTGCATCGAACTTTCGGTGCGCGGAACGCCTACGGATCGGGCGGAAATGCAGGGACGGTTTTTACAACTGTCCACGGAAAGCGGAATCGACATATCTCTTCAAAAGGACGATATGTACCGGCGCCACCGGCGTCTGATCTGCTTCGATATGGATTCCACGCTGATCGAAACCGAAGTGATCGACGAGTTGGCCGAGCGTGCCGGAGTCGGCGAGCAAGTACGTGCCATCACCGAATCGGCCATGCGCGGGGAGATCGATTTCTCCGAAAGCTTCGTGCAACGGGTAGCCCTGCTCAAGGGGCTGGACGTATCGGTCATGGAGGATATTGCCCGAAATTTGCCCATCACCGAAGGCGTGGACCGACTGATGCGCGTCCTGAAACGGGTAGGCTTCAAAACGGCCATCCTATCCGGAGGTTTCACCTATTTCGGCAACTATCTCAAACAACGTTTCGGCTTCGATTACGTATATGCCAATGAACTGGAAGTGGAAGAGGACCGCTTGACCGGCCGGCACCTGGGGGAGATCGTCGACGGAAAACGCAAAGCGGAATTGCTTCGTTTGCTGGCGCAGATCGAGAATGTCAGTACTTCGCAATGTGTGGCCGTAGGAGACGGGGCGAACGATCTGCCGATACTCGGCGTGGCCGGCCTCGGAATCGCTTTCCATGCTAAACCCAAAGTGAAAGAAAATGCCACCCAATCGATTTCAACAATCGGTCTGGACGGCATCCTCTACTTCCTCGGTCTGAAAGATTCCTACATCGAAGGCGACGCGGTGGAATATAGGTTTTAAGGAAACGAAAATTCGCGTTCTTTTTCCTACAGGATATGCTTTCCTAATCGTCGGGCTCCCTCCGGCGCTTTTCTGCCTTCGGCGGTTTACACTCTGCAAAAAAATTCGGAGAAATAACGATAATCGCCTCTTTTCGATCGGCCCGAAAAACTATGGGTCCGACAGTAGATATGCACAGGCAAACGGAAGTTATTTTGCAGGATCGGTTAAATGGTTATCTTGGGGAAGAACCTACCCATTTAATCCTTCGAGGGCCGGTATGAAAAAAACATTATGATTTAATTTTCCTACCCATAATTCTGGTGCTTTCTTGTCTGGCTTCCTGCAACAAAAAGAGTTTCGAGAAACAACGGCCCAGCGCGCTTTCCGTTGCATTCACCCTGGAGGAAGCCCAAGAAGCTTTCGTGACCAGGCTTACTCGTAGCGGGGATCCGCAACATTTCGAACAGGCCATGCTCAACAGCTTGCTTCCCGGCCACTTTACTCCCGATGTCGGGGAGCCAAATATTCCCAACGCCGGGAAATTCATAGATCCCTATGTACCGGTGTACGAAATCACTGATCCTCAAATTTTAAAAGGACTAATGATTACCATGACCATCGATACTTCCACAGGTAAGGTTCGGGAAGTAAATTTTGAAATACTGGAAAACAGTATTTACAGCCAAGTGCCGATCGAAGCCTATTGAGAAATAAAATTGGAGCTTATGGGCGGAATGTTATCTATTCTTACGGAAGCAGGTAAAACCTCTCTCACTGTATGTTTACTTGGACTTCCGATTTATTTGCTTTTTATTATTTGTTTCCAAATCCGTCATTGTTTTTCTCTGTAACTGTATTACCTGGAAAAAAAGCTGAATTTTCAAGAATATTATAAGCGCTGAAAAGGACGGAGTTTATCTAAGCAACGGGGTTTGTAGTAGGAAAAGAACTTTCATTTGTACTATTCTATTTTTTAAATAGAGGGTTCAATAAGATATTCTACTCCAAAGCACCTGCAAAGATGAAAAAAGCGCAGGCTTTGCCTGCGCCTTATCCGATTTTTTGGCTGTCGGAATTCAATGCAGTATTCCGTTTTCCAGTTTTTTTCCGATAACATACAACATATCCTCCGTAGTATCTCCGAGGGTCCATTTCGGGTTCCAACCCCACTCTTCCCGGGCTGCAGAATCGTCCAGGCTATCGGGCCAGGAACGGGCGATGGTGTCTTTGGT
>JAJQAW010000057.1 GCA_021203585.1 Rikenellaceae bacterium | reverse complement strand
GCTCTGAGGAGAAAGGTTGAATTTCGGTCCTTTTCAGGAATCCACGGGCAGAGCGCACCGGAATCCTAACAAAATGTTTATATCTGTACTGATTTTTAAAATCAACCGATTTATGTTTGACCTCGAATTAATCCAGGGTATCTATGCCCGTCTCGATACGCGAATCGCTGCCGCCCGTCAGGTACTCGACCGGCCCCTGACACTCTCCGAAAAGATACTGTATGCCCATTTATACGATCCGCAGGAGATTCGCGATTACAAACGCGGCGAGGATTATGTAAATTTTGCGCCGGATCGGGTGGCCATGCAGGATGCCACCGCGCAAATGGCCCTGCTGCAATTTATGATTGCCGGCAAAGAGCGCGTGGCCGTTCCTTCGTCGGTACACTGCGACCACCTGATCGAGGCCCGGCAGAACGCCGCCGAGGATCTGGTCCGAGCCCAAGCGGGAAACCGGGAAGTGTATGATTTCCTGAAGGAAGTTTCCAATAAATACGGCATCGGGTTCTGGAAACCGGGTGCGGGTATCATCCACCAGGTGGTCCTGGAAAATTACGCCTTCCCGGGAGGAATGATGGTCGGCACCGACTCGCATACTCCGAATGCCGGCGGACTGGGCATGGTGGCGATCGGAGTCGGCGATACGGACGCAGTGGATGTGATGGCCGCGCTACCCTGGGAGCTGAAAATGCCGAAAATCTTCGGTATCAAACTCACCGGTAAACTGAACGGTTGGACCTCCGCGAAAGATGTCATCCTGAAAATCGCCGGACTGCTCACGGTAAAAGGAGGGACGAATGCTATTATGGAATATTTCGGAGAGGGGGCCCAAACGTTGTCGGCTACCGGAAAAGCCACGATTTGCAACATGGGTGCTGAAATCGGCGCCACCTGTTCCATCTTCCCTTACGACGAGCGTATGGCGGAGTATTTGCGGGCCACCGGAAGAGCGCCAATCGCCGAGGGCGCTTGCCGGATCGCGGCACATCTGCGAGCCGACGAGGCCGTTTATGCCGACCCCGCCTCCTATTACGATCAGCTGATCGAAATCGATCTATCGACCCTGGAGCCCTACATCAACGGCCCCTTTACCCCGAACGCGGCCCATCCCATCTCGGAATTCGGAAAAGCGGTAAAGACCAACGGATACCCCCGGAAAATGGAGGTCGGATTGATCGGTTCCTGCACCAATTCCTCTTACGAAGACATGAGCCGTGCAGCCTCTGTAGCGCGTCAGGCCGTGGAAAAGGGGCTAAAAGTTCAGGCCCAATTTATCGTCAATCCGGGCTCGGAACAAGTGCGGTATACCGCTGCACGGGACGGCATGATTGCCGATTTCCAGGCGATCGGCGGAGTAGTCATGGCTAATGCATGCGGTCCCTGCATCGGGCAATGGAACCGCAATACCGACGATCCGCAGCGGAGCAATTCGATTATTCAATCCTTTAACCGCAATTTCGCCAAACGGGCGGACGGAAATCCGAATACCCATGCTTTTGTCGCCTCCCCGGAAATTGTAACGGCGCTGACGATAGCCGGAGACCTGTGTTTCAACCCCTTAACCGATAACCCTAATCAACGAAAAAGGAGAACGGGTACAACTGGAAGAACCGCAAGGAACAGAATTGCCTCCCCGCGGCTTTGCCGTAGAGGATACCGGTTACGAGGCTCCGGCAGCGGACGGCTCCTCCGTAGAAATCCGGATTAACCCGGAATCCCCCCGCCTACAGGTGCTGCAACCCTTTGCACCCTACCATCCGGCCGATTTCACCGACATGCCGCTGCTGATCCAGGCGGAGGGAAAATGTACTACGGACCATATTTCCATGGCCGGTTCCTGGCTTCGTTTCCGCGGTCATCTGGAAAATATTTCGGACAATTTGCTCATGGGCGCCGTTAACCATGCCAATCAACAGACCAATTCGGTGCTCAATTCCCTGGCCGGTTCGTACGACAAAGTTTCTTCCGTAGCCAAAGCTTATAAAGCCCGGGGCATCTCTTCGGTTGTGGTGGCCGAAGAGAATTATAGAGAAGGTTCTTCCCGGGAACACGCGGCTTTGGAACCTCGTTTTCTGAATGTGAAAATGGTACTGGTGAAATCCTTCGTCCGCATCCATGAAACGAACCTCAAGAAGCAGGGGATGTTGGCCGTCACCTTTGCCGATAAAGCCGATTACGACAAAATCCGGGAAGGGGATCGATTCCAGGTGCTCGATCTGGCTTCCTTCGCCCCCGGCAATCCGCTGGTATTGGAAATTACCCACCTCGACGGCACCCGAGACCGCATCCGGGTAAATCACAGCTACAACGACCTGCAAATTAAATGGTTCAAAGCAGGAAGCGCTTTGAATTGCCGGTAAGACGTCTTTATCTTATAAAATACCCCGAAAATCCTTTCGTGATTTTCGGGGTTTTCATTTGATAGCCTTTCAGCAAACTGCAATCGTTCGAAATCCGGTATTAGCAGTTCTGTCAGAATTCTTTTTCTACAAAAAGCACCGCCACTTCTCCATTCCGCCGCATCAGCCCTTTCATCGGAATGGCCTGGTTATCTACAAATGCCGTATAGTCCATCACGGCAAGACCGTTAGTAAATACGGTACTGCATCCGGCCAACAGCACATTTCCGTCCAGATCGACAATCGCATCCCGCGTATACCTCGTACCGTCACTGGTGTAATTGGTAACTTCCCGCGCCCGATTATTGACATTGTCCGCCAATACCACATTCAGATCGGTGTCGATCCGGTGAGTTTTTAAAGTGGAATTTTCATCGGGTTTTTTAGTAAAATAGGCATATCCTCCGATAAATACTCCTGCATCGTGCATATCGTCATATACTATTTCACCCGTTTTATTGATATAAGCGAACAAGCCGTTGCGTTTTTCGACTTTCGCATACCCGTCGCGGAACGGAGTAGGCTGTTTGCTAAAATTGTGCGCAATGACCGTATTTCCCTCCGGCTCGATATATCCCCAGTTGCCGGAATTGTCCAGTACGGCGGCCAGCCCATCGTTAAAATCCTGTACCCGGTTATAACGGGGAGGAATAACGATGTTCAAATCCTGGTCGAGGAATCCCCACTGCCGCTCCTGGTAGTCGTAATAGACCATGCGATTACCGTACATGTTGCGTATGCCGATGTTATCGATTTCGTCCAGTAGCCGTTCTTTAACATCGGAACTGATATTTTCCAAAACAATCGCCCCCCCGTGTGTCGTAATAGACCACGGAATAGATTTGATGGGACATCGAGTACCCTCCCTTCGGCATCCGGGTATTCCGTCCCACCGCGATACCGATATTGTTGAATCGGGAGCAGGGACAAACATTCTCCACCGACATATAAGGCACACCGTCCGGACGTACCAGGTTCACTCCCCGGCTGCCGGAGTCCGCATTATAATAACTAAATGGAGCAACGCCTTTGTGGAACCGGGGTACTTGTGTGCCATAACCTGTCCCCATACGTGAATTGGTCCAGGTAAGCCCGGTGGCATTGCCCAGCGTATCGTACAACACCCAGTGGTCACTATTGAATCGGCCGTCATTCGACTTACCGTCGCATGCCCACATCACCCCGTCGGATAAGTTCCCGACTATATCCAAACCGGAAGTATGGTTCACATACACCTTTTTAGTATTCTCCGTAACAAACGGTTCGATAGCAACGGAGACCCCGGAAGAAGATTCGCCATCCGTGCCGGCAGAAGGAGTGTTGGCCGTCGTGCTGCTGGTACCCAAAATCTCGTCCGTAGCTTTGTCTACGGCACTCGCTGCTTTTTCGATAGCATTGCTCAGATTCTTCAGGAATTTTTGCGCTTGAATCTCACCGCCGCACCAACAGGTTAGTATAGCTGACAGGATTAACGTAAAGGTAATTTTTTTCATAATATTCAGTTAGAAGGGTTAGTAATCGCCAAAAAGGAAAGTGCCAATTATTGCTAAAAGAGGACTTTACCCAAATAATACATTCAATTCTCTAAAAACCGGAACTACACGAAGTCTTAAAAATGACGAACAGACCGGACGATTGAAATATCTTCCCGTCAAACGAAGATCGCCCTTTTAATAGAGTGTATTCCTACCGGCAAAAATAATAATAATTGACAACTATTCAATATATAATACCAATCCTTTCAAATATTCCCCCTCAGGATGATATATATTGACCGGATGATCGGCCGGTTGGGTCAATTGGTGAAGTATTCGGACGTTCCGTCCGGCGTTAGCTGCAGCGGTAAAGACAGTGTTCCGAAATTGTTCTTTGGAGACTGCCTGCGAGCAACTGAAAGTGAACAGGATTCCTCCCGGACGGATGCGGGCTATAGCACGGGCATTCAGGCGTTGATAGCCTTTTAGAGCGTTTCCGAGCACTTTGTGATGCTTGGCAAAAGCCGGCGGGTCGAGAATGATCAGGTCGTAGTCGGCGTCCATGGTCCGCAGAAAATCGAACGCGTCACTGGCAATGGCCCGGTGCGGTGCGTTTTAGCCGAAGTTCAACTCGACATTTTGCCGGGCCAGATCTACGGCACGTTGGGAACTGTCGACCGAATCCACACTCGCAGCACCTCCGCCAAGAGCATACACCGAGAATCCGCCCGTATAGCTGAACGTATTCAACACCTTTCGACCCTGAGCATACTGCCCCACCAGAGCGCGGTTTTCCCGCTGGTCGATAAAGAATCCTGTTTTCTGCCCCCGTTCCCAGTTGACCTGAAAACGGTTCCCGTTTTCCAGAACGGGTTCTGCAGACGATGAACCGTATATATATTTGTCCTCAGCGTTAATACCCGCCTTAAAAGGAAGTGTTCCGCTGCTTTTGTCGAAAATAGAGGTAAGGTGGTCACCGTACACCTTTCGGATCGCTTGTGCAATCTGTTCCTGCTGGCGGTACATCCCGACCGAGTGGGCTTGCATGACGGCTGTAGTTCCGTAAATATCTACGATCAGACCGGGTAAACTTTCTCCCTCCCCATGAATCAACCGGTAGCAATTGGTTTTCGGATGATCGGTCAGACCCAGCGTCCGGCGAAGAGCGTAGGCTTTAGCGATGCGAAGGTCCCACCAAGGCTGATCGATCGGTTCCTCTTGAAAAGAGAGTGCCCGCACGGCGATCGAACCGATCTGGCATTGGCCTTGGGCGATAAACCGGCGCTGGTGGTCGTACACCCGCACTAGCTCTCCTTCGTCCGGTTCTCCGACGATGTGTTGAATGGCCCCGGAAAAAATCCAGGGATGATAACGGAGCAAAGACTCTTCTTTTCCCCGCTTGAGTATGATTTCAGCCTGCGGCATAGGATTAATTCCGGGTTAGACGAAGGTAAATTTCACGGCAAATCCAGGCGTCCGTAGCGGCGTAAAGTTGTTGCGCGGGGGTAAGCTGTTGAGCCTCCCAGTTACTCAGTCGCTGGGCTTTGGAAATACGAACGCCCAAGACAATAGCGGATACTTTTCGAACACTGATATCTTTGATGCCGTACTGACCGACTATAGTTTGTATGTCCACAAATTCCCCCGGTTCAAAAGGGGTTTGCTTCTGTATTCCCTTGATATCGTCGCGAACCGACGCTCCGACTTTTACGATATCGGCATTCTCCAACAGAGCCAGCATATCGGCAGATAGCGGCCACTTATTGATCCGAAAAAGATAGGCTTTTCGTTCGGAAGCCAATTGAACGAGCGCCATTTTATTCAATCTCCCTTTGTGAAAAGCCGGGCGAGTTTCGGTATCGAAGCCCAATACCGGAGATCGGGATAAATCCTCATAAGCCGCCCGCATGCTTTCCGCATTGTCCACAACCAGGATTTCTCCGCTAAAGATTCCTACGGGCAGCGCGTTGATTTGTTCGTTGGATATGGTTTCGGTATAGGCCATTCGAATTCTTAAACAGACAAAAGTAGTAAAATTCCTCCGATTGAGGATACAACATCAGGCATGTCTGTCAAAAAAGGCGCTCCGAGAGTTGGAAAAACCCAAAACGCACGGTACCGCTACCGTGCGTTTTGGATAGAGCCAATGACTCGCCGCTTTGGCCGCCTTACGGCTTGGCCGGCTTGCTCTGGCCCGGCAGATCATTTCCCCAGATAAGCGTAATATTTCCCCATCACATGTTCGACAAACCGGAGGGTTTCCCCCGCTCCTTTGAATGGGCCGCATTGCACCACCGGGTCTTCGGCATATTTCGGCTCGGCTTTCAGACGGAGATATCGAGCCACCTCGGACCAGCTGTCCGGATTACCGCCGTATTTGACAGCCAATCGACGGGCATCCAGTACATATCCGATTCCCGCGTTATAACAGGCCAGCATAATGTAGGTACGGTCCTCGGAGGAGGAGGCCGGAGAAAATTTCAAGGATTTTTCAATTTCCCGAATCAGTGCTACGGCTACCCGCACGTTAGCTTCCGGGTCCATCAGTTGATCGACCGGAACATCGAACGCACGAGCGGTAGCCGGCATGACCTGCATCAAACCGCGGGCCCCGCGGGGCGAAACCAGGTAGGGGTTGTATTTGGATTCACTGAAGGCGATCGCCGATACCAGCCGCCAATCCAGTTTTGCCTCTCGAGCTACTTTGCGAAAAAGATCGTCGTACACCGAGGTCGCTCCTGCCGGACGGTTTTGAAACCGCCGGATACGATTCGTTGTTCGATCCCCGATCCGGTATAGTGGGCCTATAATTCCCGGGCCGCATCGCTCTGCTGAAAATTGTATAACCAACTGGTAAACCGTCGTCCCTCCCCCGCTGGGGACGGTTCGATCACCGCACTGATGGTAACCGTTTCATCGAACTGATGAACGGTTTGGATATTCCGGATCAGCGAACTGCCCAAGAGCGCTTCGCTCCGCTCGCAGATCAGAAAGTCGACCCTTTGATTGATCAGTTCTTCCAGCAGGGCAAAGGTGTTCTTTCCCGAGGCGGACAGCCGTGCCTTCGGAGCCAGTTCGTACAACTGATCGTAAGCACGGGTAGCCGAAAAAACCGTTGGAGAACAGCACCGTATGGCCATCCATTTTTTCATAGATGTCCCCGCCGGAGAGCCCGCGCATTTTTTTAGAAGTAGTCAGTACGACGAACGTAGATTGATGAATCGGAATGACTGTCCGTAAACCGGTTGCCCGATGAGGTTGCAGGGTCAACCACATCGAAATTTCCCCTTCCGACAAAGATTCCACGGTGCGGGAAGGATCGGCGGCCGGAACGATTTCCAGTTTTTTGCCGCAAATCAGGGCGAAGGCATCCAACAGATCGTGAATATATCCCATCCGTTGTCCGTGAAATTCGAAAAATCCCGGCACCTCTGCCTCAACGGCAATCCGAAGTACGGACCGCTCCTGTGTCGAAGCCGCTTCCGAAGCGGGTAAATCCTGATTCGCAGGATGGCAGGAGACAAAAATAAAAGTAAAAAAAGTGAAGACGAGAAGAAGAAAAATGTTTTGTTTTTACTGAATCATGCTGATTTGGATTCGTTCAACTTAGCCTGAGCTTTGCTCTGATCGATAACGGATTACCGGCCGGCAGGCGTTAATCGTAAAAGCTCCAGGAGACCCCCAGCTTCATTACCCGGCGGTTTAACGGATAATGCAGTGCGCTGAAATAGGAGGCTGATTCGAACAGGTCCTGATTGACGTGTTGGAATTTGGCCAGAATCCTCATGCGTTTCCATTTTGCAGCCACGAAAAAGTCCATATAAGGATATCCGCCTATTTTTTTCGGGGCTTCGATATCGGTCAACAATTCCTCATTCGACAACCCTTCGCTGTATGCTGCTCCGGCGAAATTTTGGGCATGAAACTGCATCAAGGCAGGATTATACCCGGGAGCGTAATATTTGGTATGATAAAAGCCGCTCAGTCCGATCTGCATATGCAAGACATTTCGAACCAACGAAAAATCCGCATACCAGGATGCCTGAGCGCTGATTTGCGGTACGGCAACTACTTGTTCGTGAGAACTCTGTTGAAACAGTACCCGGTTGTTTAACCGGAGTATTCCGGCTTTGAAATTTTTTTCCACGTAGACTCCCGTTACACTAACCGTACCATTAAATTGTAAAGGAGCCACATCGAATACCGGGACTTCTTCCAGGATGATCCCTTCCGTACCGTCCGGAGCGGTGTACGTACCGGTTGCCGTTCGTTTGGTTCCCTGTTCGTATCCGTAATATAATTTATCGGTGGTCGTGCTGTTCCATACGCCAATTTCCAAATCCAGGGAAGGCACCCGTAAAGCGGCTTGCAACCGGATTTCATTTTCTTTGGAAAAATCCTTATCCCAGATGTAGTGATTCGAACGGTAGTACTGCATCCAGTAGGCCGGTGAGCGGTCCTCCACCGAAGCGGCGACCGTAAGGGTCACCGGCCGGCGGCGTATGTATGCGCTCATGCTCAATGAGCCGCCCAGCTTGATGTCCTGGCTTCGGAAGCCGGCCAGGTGGTATTCGATATTGCCTTTCCAATCGATATATCGCCGGAGTTTTCCATGCACACCCCCGTAAAGATAGGTGTCGTTCTTGCTATCCCTTTTGCGACTGAGAATATAATCCTGCGGAATAAAATTTTCGTAATGGTAGAAGGTTTGTCCGATTCCTCCGTCGATCGTACCGATTACCCCGTCACGGTCCCACGGTTGAATCTGGACATACAGTTTATTGTCCAGGCGGTGTTCGCGCAGGGAGTCGAGCGAATATTGCGGATTGTAGTACCAGTGCGGATAATAATTCACTTCATGTGCCGCCCGCGGATCGTCCGGCCAGAGAATCGGGTTGTCGTTTTCGTCGGTCAGACCGGGATCACCCAAGTCGAAACTGGTATCGGCATAGTTATCCTGGTACTTCCGGTAAGCGGTGGTGTATTCGAATGCATGGCCGATAAAAATCGAGGATTTATCGGCGATCGATAAATCGATATCCGTGACCCGCTGCAGTGGAATACCGTAGGCCTGATTGATATAGAATGTATTGGTTTTAAACTCATTGAGTGTCGAGAAATTCTGCATGCGGACATCGATGTTTTCTGTCAGATCGATCGATTGGTCCCCCAATTGTCCGTCCCAGGCAAGCCCCCCGTTCTCGTTGATGTCTCCCATATTGTACACGTACCCGGCATGGACAGAGTAGCGTTTGCCGGTGTGAGAAAAAGCCAGGGAAAGGTTTTTATCTTTGGCCCACTGACTGTGGTAGGTACCCTTTGTATTTCGGTTCAGGTAATGGATATTGAATCCGGTGGAAGGGGATATATTCTGGGCGTGAGTTACCTCCAGGTGTTGCTCCATATACCGGGCCTGACCGGCGGTAAAGTAAGTCAGGTTGGTAAAGGGACGCTTTACATTGAAAAACGGAGCCCGGTCCGGACTAAGCAGGTAATCGTCATAGGCCTCCAAAAAATGGAAATTCCGGTAATGGGCCTGTTCGAAATAACTGATCCGCTGACTGGCTCCTCCCAAATTTCCCAGGTAAATCGAACCTACCCCGTGCTGCTGAAAGGGATAATCGATTTCAAACCGGTACAGCATGGTATCGACCGCTATCGTATCGACCTGATTGAATCCCATCCGGGTTTTCCAGGAAAAGATGAGCCGGTTCCGCAGAGAATCGTCAAAAAAATAGGATTCCAGCGGTTTACGCTCTTTGACCAGGGAATCCGCTTCGGCCTCCTCCTGCTGTTCGGCGTTCCTCCCGCGCAACCGGTCCAGGAAACTTTGCTGAGCGGAAACCTCCCATCCCATACAGACCAGGAT
>JAJQAW010000391.1:3755-9868 GCA_021203585.1 Rikenellaceae bacterium | reverse complement strand
CTCCAAGACGGTATCGTGGTGGACTACGGTAAGGTGGAAACGCCGGGCGGTCGCCGTCCCAATCAGTATGGCCTGGCCCAATCGGCTATCTATTTTGTCGGAGTAGACGTTTGTCACCGGTGTATTAATTTTATACTGACCGATCTGAAGAACAATATCATCGATATCAAACGGGGCATGGCCTTCGAACTGCTCAATACGCCCGAATGCCTGGAAGAACTGTGCAGCCGGATCAGTGAATACATTGCCGGACTAAAACTGGAATCCGATAAGATCATGGGTGTGGGAGTCAATCTTTCCGGCCGGATCAATTCGGCCAGCGGCTACAGTTACTATTATTTCAATTGGACCCGAAAACCGCTCAGTCAATACCTAGAAGAGAAAATCGGGTTTAAAGTACTGATCGAAAACGACACCCGTTCCAGTTGCCATGCCGAATACATGAGCGGACCGAACGAAGGAGTGAAAAACGTCATCTACTTTTACCTCTCCCACGGTTTGGCTGTGGGTATTATTATCGACGGTAAGTTGTATTACGGTAAATCCGGTTTTGCCGGGGAATTCGGCCATACTCCCATGTTCGACAACCAGATCATCTGTCAATGCGGAAAGAAGGGGTGCCTGGAAACTGAAGTTTCGGGCATCGCTCTGGAACGACAGATCAAGACCCGGATCCGGGAAGGAGACGCCTCGCTGCTGTCGGAAAAGCTACAGCAAGGAGGACAAATCGTCATGCAGGACATCGTGGCGGCCGCCGAGCAGGACGACGTGTTGTCCATCGAATTGATCGAAGAAGTGGGAGAAAAAGCCGGACGGGCCATCGCCACACTGATCAATTTATTCAACCCGGAATTGTTTATCATCGGTGGTAGCATAGCCAAAGCGGGCGATTATTTCCTGCTTCCGGTGAAAGCGGCCGTGAATAAACATTCGCTGAGTTTGGTCAACCGGGATACCAAATTTACCGTTTCCAAATTGGGAGACGATGCCGGATTGATCGGCGTGGCGATGCTGATACGTAAACGCATATTGGGATTGTAATGAAAAATTATCTGGAATCGGAAAAAATCCGTCTCCGGGTCCTGGAACCGGAAGACGTGGAAATTCTCTATCGCTGGGAGAACGATACGGCGGTGTGGGGTGTCAGTCATACCCTACTGCCTTTTTCGCGCCACATCCTGCGGCAATTTATCGAAGAGCAATCCAAAGAAATCTACCAGACCGGCCAGGTACGATTTGTCATGGAATCTCGCTCGGACGGACGACCGGTGGGAGTGATCGATTTGTTTGATTTCGACCCTTGTCATCTCCGGGCCGGGGTGGGAATTCTGGTGTATGAACCCGGAGACTGTCGAAAAGGATACGCGGCCGAGGCCTTAGCGTTGTTGATTCGGTACGCCTTCGGGATTCTTCATTTGCACCAGCTGTTTTGCCATATCCCGGCCACCAATATCGCAAGCCAGCAACTCTTCCAACGCGCGGGATTCGAATGCTGCGGACAGAAAAAAGAATGGCTCCGCAAGGAAAGAGGATGGGAAGACGAATACATGTATCAGCTCTTTCAAGGAAAGTGAACGAGTTTTCCCGATGCTCGATGTACAGAGGGTCGAAAGTGAACGCAGAGCGAGTCCGTGAATGCCGGAAGAATACGCTGATCCGTCCGGCGACGAATTCTGCCAACTGGTCAGGATGTGGATTTTTGTCGGGATCGCGGGCCCTGGGTAATTATTCCTCGTGGCGGAAGTCCGGTATAGCTTGTAACGGGGCGAATCGGTGCTCGACCGGTTCGTATCGGAAGCAATAGTGCGACAGCCCATTGGTAATCAGAATGTAGGGGACTTGCAGCACCAAATTATACCGTACCGCCTGTTCCAAAGTTTGGCGGGTAATATTCACTTGCGGAGCTTTGCACTCCACCACCATCAGCGGTTCTATAGCCGAATTATACACCACAATATCGGCACGTCGGGAAGTTCCGTACAACAGCAGAACCTGTTCCTGCCGGATCAGCATCGGATCGGCGCCTTTGTGCCGGATCAAATAACCGATCACTTGTTGTCGGACCCATTCTTCCGGTGTTAAAATTAACCATCTGCCTCGGATGGGATCCCAGATTTCTTCCCCTTTTTCCCGCAGCCGGGTTCGTGCGGCTGACTCCGGTAGATTCAGTTTAATTTTGTGGCTCATTGTTTGAATTATAACACATGAATCACGCGATTTTTCTCAAAATTAATAAGAATTATCGGTAAATTTGTCTGTTTTCGCCTTTGACGAATTGAACCACGTAAAAACCAGAGAGATATGGAGAAGAAAATGAACCAGAAAGAGGAAGCCCTGTTATACCACTCCGAAGGCCGGCCGGGTAAAATAGAGGTTATTCCGACCAAGTCCTACAACTCGCAGAAAGACCTGACCCTAGCCTATTCCCCGGGCGTGGCTTACCCCTGCTTGGAGATTGAAAAAAATCCGGAAGATGCCTACAAATATACCGCCAAAGGAAATTTGGTAGCCGTTATTTCCAACGGTACGGCTGTGCTGGGGCTGGGGGATATCGGCGCCCTGGCCGGTAAACCGGTTATGGAAGGAAAAGGCCTTTTGTTCAAAACCTTTGCCGATATCGATGTGTTCGACATCGAGGTGGACACCCACAACATCGATGAATTCATCACCACCGTAAAAAATATTTCACCGACCTTCGGCGGAATCAACCTGGAGGATATCAAGGCTCCGGAATGCTTTGAGATCGAGGAGCGGCTCAAAGAAGAACTGGAGATCCCGGTGATGCATGACGACCAGCATGGAACGGCGATTATTTCCGCAGCGGCCCTGCTCAATGCCTTGGAAATTATTGGAAAGCAGATCGATCAAATCCAGGTCGTGGTCAACGGCGCGGGTGCGGCCTCGGTTTCCTGTTCCAAGCTCTACATTGCCCTGGGTGTGAAGCCCGAAAATCTGGTCATGTGCGATAGCAAAGGGGTCATCACTACCGAACGGAACGATTTGAATGCGATCAAAAAACAATTTGCCACGACCCGAAAAATCAAAACTTTGGCCGAAGCGGTGCAGAGTGCGGATGTATTTTTGGGACTATCGGTAGCGGATGTTCTCACGCAGGATATGGTGCGGTCCATGGCCAAAGATCCCATCGTTTTCGCTTTGGCCAATCCGAATCCGGAGATTGCGTACGATCTGGCGATGGCTTCCCGTCCGGATATCATCTTTGCTACCGGACGTTCGGACTACCCGAATCAAGTCAATAATGTGCTGGGGTTCCCCTATATTTTTAGGGGAGCACTCGATGTAAGGGCTACCAAAATCAACGAAGCCATGAAGATCGCGGCGGTTCAAGCCTTGGCTTCCCTGGCCAAAGAACCGATCCCGGATATGGTAGCGGCCGCTTACAACAATACCAAAATTGTTTTTGGGCGGGAGTATTTGATACCCAAAGCGTTGGATCCCCGTCTGATTACTTTTATTTCTACGGCGGTGGCCCAAGCGGCCATTGCCTCCGGTGTAGCCCGCCACACGATTACGGACTGGGAGGCCTATCAAATCCAGTTGGAAAGCCAGATGGGCCGTGACAATAAACTGCTGCGGGCGGTGCGGACCAAAGCCCTGATAAACGGTCCGAAACGCATTGTTTTCGAATACGGAGAAAAACCGGCAGTCATTAAAGCGGCCGTGCACCTGTGGCAGGACAAGCTTGTAGAACCGATTTTATTGGGAAATCGCGAACGGATTTTAGCCCGAATGATGGAAATGAACATTGCTTTGCCGGAACAATATCTGCTCGATTTCCGTTCGGAGGCCGAAGAAACCCGTCGCAATACCTATGCAGATCACCTGTATAACAAATTGCACCGCAAAGGTCTGTCGCTGGAAGAGGCCCGTAAGAATATGCACCGGCGGAACTGGTTCGCCCTGATGATGGTGGAATCGGGTGACGCGGATGGAGCGATACTGGATTACGGTTCTCGTTACACCGATGCGCTGGCTTCCGTGAGAGCCGTTTTTGAAGAGGAAAATGGAACACACCTGGCGGCCATGGTGATTGAGATGACCAAACAGGGACCGATCTTTTTTTCCGACATGGCCATCAATTCTTCGCCCACGGCAGCGGACCTGGTGGCGACGACCCGTTTGACCATGCAGGCCGTGAAAGAATTGGGTGTGGATCAGGTTGCGGCAATGCTATCCTAATCCAATATCGGCTCGGGCACCGAGGCATCGGCTACGCGAGTGGCGGAAGCGGTTCGGATTCTACATCGGGAAAATCCGGAATTAATGGTCGAAGGAGAAATGAAAGTGGATTATGCGCTGCATCCGAAAGCGCGAAAGGAACTCTATCCGTTCAACAAATTAGTAGACCGGGAGGTAAACACCTTGATCTTCCCGAATCTCTCTTCCGGCAACATTTCCTATAAGCTGGTGGAAGAATTTTCCGATTCACCGGTCATCGGTCCGGTATTGCTAGGATTGGATACGGCGCCCGGGGTTCACTTGATTTCGGAACGTTCTTCGGCGGACTGTTTGATCAACCTGGCCATGATTGCGGCGATCAACGCCGGTAAGACAGGGAAATAATCGGACACGATTTGTTGGAATCCAGAAAACAGGGATACCTGTTGCACGAATTAACCCCCGGTGCAGGCTTGTGCACCGGGGGTTGTCTATTCCGGTAGGTCGGAACTTTCTGCTGTGACCGCTAAAATCCAATCGGTCATATCCTTCAAAACGACTTCGTTAAAGGTCTCTTCGATCTGAGCGTATTCCTCGGGAGCTCCGGTGATGGCGGTTTGAAACAGGTAATTCAACCCGGGATATTCCTGGATTGTTACCTTCGGATTATGCGAGAGGCCTTGGCGGATCGCTTCCAGATTCGGTTTAGCGCTAACCTGTAAATCTTTCTCGCCGATAGCCGCCCAGACCGGACAGTGAACAGTCGGAAAAAATTCCGCCGGATCCGTCCTCAGAAAGGTCGACATCCATACCGAAGACATTTGCGCATACCAATCCTCCGTTTGGGATTCTAGGGGTGTACCTTGAAAGAGTTCGGCTACTTTTTCCTTTCTCTGGGCCGAATCCTCGAGGGTTGTCATCCATTCCAACGCATCTCGGATCAAGGCGTCTTGGGTTTTCACATAGAATTCAGGAGTATGGTGTACCCGGGACATATCGGCAATTTGCCGGGCCAGGATTTCCTTTCCCGAAACTCCCGGGCCGGCTAAAGATAAGATAAAATTCGGTTTCTGGCCAGAGGCGGCAATAAAAGCGATCAGTCCGCCTTCGCTGTGTCCGGCTAAACCAATTTTTTGGGGAGCTATTTCCGGCCTGGTGCGTAAATAATCGATTCCTGCAACGGCATCTTCCGTAAAATCGAACGTGGTGGATTGGGCAAAATTTCCTTCGGATTGTGCGAAACCGCGATCGTCGTAACGCAAAACGGCGATACCGTGCCGGGTCAGGTAATCGGCAATGACCCAGAAAGGTTTGTGTCCGGCAAGGGACTCATCCCGATCTTGCGGTCCGCTTCCTGTTACCAAAACTACTGCCGGGTAAGGGGCATCCTCCGAAGCGGGTAGGGTAAGGGTACCTGCCAGATTTATTCCGGCTTTCTCATTTCGGAATACCACTTCTTCCATACCATAATCAAAAGGCGGCCGCGGTTCTTGCGGGCGAGCAACTCGGCTCAAATTCAGCGGTGCGGTATGTTGAAACTGGTAAAACGTTCCTTCGATTCTTTCTTCGGAAGCTATTCTTCCGTAATAATTGAACTGCCATTGCGGAACATGGACCTTCAGGCTGTCGTCCGACACTTCGGCAAGCCCGTTTACCCATACCTGCGATTGATCCGGACTTTGCAGCCGCACAGACCAACCTTCCGGGTTTTGGGCCAGATCGATATGGATCCGCAGTTGGGTCGGACCTATCTCCAGGCGTCCGTACCATTTACCGGTGATATCCTGCCCGTGTGCCGTAAAAGCGGGCAAAAGAAAAAATAAAAGCATCAGTTTTTTCATGTGGATGCGTATTAATACAACGATGAAATAATAATCCGGCAAAGAACGTCTCCACCGATCACACCGATCAGGTAGACCAACCAGAGTTTCCAA
>JAJQAW010000391.1:0-3745 GCA_021203585.1 Rikenellaceae bacterium | reverse complement strand
TCCGTTGAACATCCAAGTCAACGGAAGTTTTTCTCTATGGGTTTCTTTTTTTTAATAAATATAAAGAATTTTAAATAAAAGAAATAGATCTTTAATTAAATTTCCTTGAAAATGAAAGGAGCGGCAGAATCCTGCCGCTCCTTACAAAAGTGCTGTCGATTCGATCGGATCAGGCTTCGATCGGTTTGTTCATCGCTTCCCGCACCCGGGTTTCGAATTCTTCCATCAATTCGGGCTCGGCCAGAAGCAGAGCTTTGAGCGCGTCGCGTCCCTGACACAGTTTTCGTTCGCCGTAGGAGAACCACGAGCCGCTTTTTTTGATGATATTAAACTCGACACCCATGTCGAGGATTTCGCCGACTTTGGAGATTCCTTCCCCGTACATGATATCGAATTCGGCTTTGCGGAACGGCGGAGCGACTTTATTTTTCACCACTTTTACCCGCGCCCGTACACCCAGTACGTTTTCACCATCCTTGATGCTGGTCGTTTTACGAATATCCAATCGGATGCTGGAGTAAAATTTCAACGCATTTCCGCCGGTGGTTGTTTCCGGATTTCCATACACCACCCCGATTTTATCCCGCAATTGGTTGATAAAAATGCATACGGTGCCGGTTTTACTGATGCTGCCGGTCAGTTTACGCAATGCCTGCGACATCAACCGGGCTTGCAAACCCATTTTCGATTCACCCATTTCGCCTTCAATTTCGGCTTTGGGCGTGAGTGCGGCGACGGAGTCAATGACCACGATATCGATGGCGCTGGAGCGGATCAGGTGATCGGCAATTTCCAGGGCTTGTTCCCCGTGGTCCGGCTGGGCAATCAACAGATCGTCTATGTTGACACCCAATTTTTGGGCATAACTGCTATCGAAGGCGTGTTCGGCATCGATAAAGGCGGCGATCCCTCCGTTTTTTTGCGCCTGAGCGATCGCGTGGATAGCCAGGGTGGTTTTACCCGAGGATTCCGGCCCGTAAATTTCGATCACTCGGCCTTTCGGGTAGCCGCCTACTCCCAAGGCCTGGTCCAGACCGATCGATCCGGAAGAAATCACCGGGGTATCCACCACAGCCTTGCTGCCCATGCGCATGATGGAGCCTTTACCGAAATCTTTCTCGATTTTATCCATCACCGCGTTCAATACTTTCAATTTTTCCGGATTGACTTCCGGCTTTTGCGCCCCGGCCGTCTCTTTGGTTTTGCTCTCTTTGCTTTCAGACATTGTAATGATATGCTTTAATGATTTGATGATTCGTTAGTGGTAGCTGTCTGCAATTTGCTCGAAATGGTTTTTGGTATTCACCCGGGTAAATACTTTTTCGATTTTACCCTGCTGATCGATGATAAAGGTGGTCCGCAGGATGCCCATATATTCACGGCCCATAAACTTTTTCAAGCCCCATACCCCATACCTTCGAGCAATGTCCTGGTTGGTATCGGCAATCAACGGGAAACGAAGCTGCTGCTTGTCTGCGAATTTTTTATGCGAAGCCTCCGTGTCCGGACTGACTCCGACTACTTCGAATCCCATTTTTTTGAGTTCGGCATAGCCGTCCCGCAGGCTGCATGCCTGGGCCGTACAACCGGGTGTCTGGTCTTTCGGGTAAAAATAGAGAATTATTTTCTTTCCCTGCCATTATTCCAAAGAAACTTCCTGCCCGTTTTGGTCTATTCCCCGGAAGGGTGGGGCCTGATCTCCGATATTTACCATGGTTAGCTGTGTTTTGTCGAGTAAAAGTAAGTATAAAATTCGATAAAATTCAAAAATTGAATAGAAAAATCGATTCGCTTTGAACTTTTAACAATAACCCCCGCCACAAAGACCGTAGCAGGGGTGTTTTGATAGAGCATCCATTCGTCCTGAGGCAGACTGGAATTCTTGGTTTGCATTCTACAGGCAAGGGGTGGGACGGTTCCCGGTGGGAAATTCCTGTTGAAATCGGTGATTTCGAACCGGATTCCGACTCCTCGATCCCGGTTCAGTTCCGGTTCGACCTATCGGTCGCTTTGCCTTTCGCTCCGGTTTCCGCCTGGCTGTGGCCGAAGAGGAGGGCTGAATTCGATCCACCGGCTGCTTCGCTCCCTTTCTTCTGCTTTTCCCTTCCCTTTCGGAGGGGAGAATGGCAGTTCGATCTACCGGCCGTTTAGATCCTTTGATCCGGCTTTCGCCTTTATCCAGGAACGGAGAGTTCGGTGGAACCTACCGGACCATACGATCCCTATCGATCGGGATGCGGACTACGAATGTTTTTTTAAGAGCACAGTTTGCGTTCGATTTCATCCAATTGCAGGCGAAACTCTTTATCCGTGTCCATCAGGTTGTTGATGGTTTTGCAGGCGTGCAGTACCGTAGCATGATTTTTTTTGCCGATCGCGTTTCCGATGGCCGAAAGCGGCATTTTGGTGTGCTGTTTGCACAAATACATGGCTACCTGCCGGGCCAAGGCGATATTGCGGGTCTTTTTTTTCGAATTGAACTGCTCGGCTTCCAGGTCATAATGTTCGCAAACGGTCTTGCAGATGCGCTCAACGTTGATCTCCTTCCGGGTATATTTCACATAGGCTTTGAGGATATCCCGGGCCAGGGGTACTGTGATTGTTTTGTTCAGGAAAGAGGCATTGGCGATTAGCGAAGAGATGGCACCTTCGATTTCCCGCACGTTAGCCGTAATGTTTTCACTCATAAACTCCACCACTTCTTCCGGCAATTGCGTGCCCAGGCGGGCCGCTTTGCTTTTGATGATTTTCATTTTGGTGGTGTGGTCCGGCGGAAGCAACTGGGTCGATAGTCCCCATTTGAACCGGGTAATCAACCGTTGTTCCACATCTTTGAGTTCCACCGGCGGTTTGTCCGAGGTAATGATCAGTTGTTTGAATGACAGGTGCAGGTGGTTGAAAATATTGAAAAACGTATTTTGAGTTTTATCTTTACCGGCCAACTCCTGGATATCGTCCACAATCAATACGTTGATCATTTGGTAGAAGTGGATAAAATCGTTTAATTCGCCTTTGGTTGCGGCGTTCTGGAATTGAGCCTGGAATTTACTGGTAGTAACGTACAGCACTTTCAAATCGGGATGGCGTTGTTTCACCTCCATGCCGATCGCTTGGGCGATGTGGGTTTTACCCAGTCCCGAATCCCCGTAGATAAACAACGGGTTGAACGGTGTTTTACCCGGGTTGATGGCTACCGCCAGCCCGGCCGAGCGGGTGAGCCGGTTGCATTCGCCCTCGATAAAGGTATCGAAGTTGTAATTCGGGTTCAGTTGCGGATCGATGACGATCTTTCGGATTCCCGGAATCACGAACGGATTTTTGATCTGTTGCGCCTGGTTTGCTTGAGCGTAGGGTGAAGCGGAGGCGGCAGTCTGAGGTTGACCGTTTTCCGATTTGGGTACCGAATACCGAAGGCGAGTTTTGATCCCGAAAAGCTGATGAATGATCGGGCGCAGAAAAGGGATATAATTCTTTTCAATATGGCTCACATAGGACTCGTCGGGCACCCGTAATCTCAGTACGGTTCCGTCGAATCCGAGGGGCACGATCGGTTTGAACCACGTCACAAATTCCTCACTGGAAGTTTGTTCTTTAATACGGGTTAAACAGTTCTGCCACACTTCGTTATAGGGGTAGTCAGTGTTCGATAGCATCTTTCGTTTATTCATTTTCTCGTCACAAAATTGAGTATAAATTTCTCATAAAAAAACAGGGAATCAATTTGTATTTTCAGATAGTTTTTATA
>JAJQAW010000044.1 GCA_021203585.1 Rikenellaceae bacterium | reverse complement strand
GTTCCTGTACTATCCTGCCATTTGGCGACCAACCCCCGGTTTTCGCCCCCCCCCCCCCCCCCCCGCTGATCTTTATGGGAGTGGGGGCGATGACCGACTTCGGGCCGCTCTTGCGGAACCTGCGTCTGGCGATATTCGGCGCGGCGGCACAGGTCGGCATTTTTTCCGTACTGATCGTGGCCGTGCTCACCGGGTTTACATTAAACGAGGCGGCATCGCTCGGTATTATCGGAGGGGCTGATGGGCCGACCGCCATTTTCACCACCATTAAACTGGCTCCCCACCTGCTGGGTCCGATTGCCATCGCGGCCTACTCCTATATGGCGCTCGTTCCGGTGATTATCCCGTTGGTGGTTAAACTGACCTGCACCCGGAAGGAATTGCTGATCAACATGAAAGACCAGGAAAAGCTCCATCCGTCTAAAAGCGAAATCAAAAATATGCGGGTGGCCAAGATCGTGTTTCCTGTTTTTGTGGCGACGCTGGTCGGGGTAATCGTTCCCTCTTCCGTACCGCTGATCGGGATGCTGATGTTCGGTAATCTGGTCAAGGAGATCGGCAACAATACCTCCCGGTTGTTGGATGCCGCTTCGAATACCATTATGAATACCGCCACGGTACTCCTGGGACTGTGTGTTGGAGCTACGATGACCGCCGAGGCTTTTCTGAACTGGAAGACGCTCGGTATCGTCGCCGGAGGATTCTTCGCTTTTGCCCTCTCGGTCGCCGGAGGAATCTTTATGGTAAAACTTTTCAATCTCTTTACCAAAAAGAAAATCAATCCGCTGATCGGCGCGACCGGTTTGAGCGCCGTGCCGATGGCCTCACGCGTGGCCAACGATATCGCTACCCGGTACGATCCCCGCAACCACCTGCTTCA
Source organism: Rikenellaceae bacterium (assembly GCA_021203585.1). GTDB lineage: Bacteria > Bacteroidota > Bacteroidia > Bacteroidales > Rikenellaceae > JAJQAW01. The sequence goes on along the minus strand of JAJQAW010000044.1, from coordinate 9,109 downwards.
GTATGCCATATCGAGCAATATCTTCGGCGTGATCGGCTCGGCGGTAGCGGCCGGAGTCCTGATTTCATTTCTCGGTTAACAGAATTTTTTTAGATCAGCCCTCCTCTTTCCCCGTGCCGGGGAAAGAGGTTTTTTCGTTTCATTGTCTTTGATCTACTGACTGAGGCTTACCTTTATTCCAAACAGGGATCGATCAGGAGAAGATATACTATGGATTGCCCTGTTTCGCTCCTTGATTTAGTCGGAAAGAATTGGAAATTATCCCGGATATTATTCCGAGCCGAACCGCGTCCGGCCTGAAATTTCCAGTACGGCAACGCATTCTTCTTCGGTCAACGGCGGGAATAGGATCCCGCGCCGAGGCGCCCGGTACGGGATTATCCTCCGCAGCCATCACAGGCCCGATCCAACCAATCTACGAATCGCTCGCCTGAGCATGGATTTTACGACCAGCTTGTGGAACGGTTTGATGGCGATAAAATAAAGCTGTCCGAGTCGGTTGTGGAATTGAACCGCACTGTTAAGTATTACGGTGGTCGAATCCTCCTTTCGTCGAATATAAACGGACATATACGAATGCAGGTGTTTATCGCTGAGTTTTACCACCGTTTCCTGCCTGTTTTTCATCGGTACGGACATGATTCCATCCCCCGAACCACTGCGAATTCCGCGCGAGAAGGCTTCGGGCGAGGTCAGAAATTGTCCCCGCAGCCCGAGAGGCTTGACCAGAATTTTCCGGATTTTCATCAGCCACTGCACCCAACCCGGAATTTCATACCAAAAAGAGGATTGTATATCGTCTGCCGTAAAATCTTTTTTCCCGGGTAAGTGATACATAAAGCCATCGGTATAATCGATACGCTTAAGCTGAAACAGTAAACTATCCGGAGGTATCGAAGCTATGCGGCATTTCATAAAACGGTGCAATCTTAAGAAAATGTTCCATCCCTTCGCGCTACCGTTAATCGATCCGCGGGAAGAGGTGAACCACAAAGATAGAAGAAAATCTGAATTCCCCTATTTGTAAGAAATCACCAAGATTTTCGAACTTTCCCAAAACCGCTCGGGGTCGGTGATTGCAACAGCCTTGAGCAGGTGATTGGGGCCCGTTTCCAACCGGTACGATCCTTCCGGATGGGGAGTTACCAACCGGGCCCGCCGTTGTTCCACCAGGATCCGGTCCAGGGTTCGGCGATCCGTAGCCGTGAATTTTTCCAGGTTGTAGCGGTTATGCAGGCTCACCGTGCGACCGATAAAGCCCGATTTATCGAGAATTTCCGCCTGTACTAATTCCCGCTCCCGGCCGATGAGGTAAAATACCTTATTAGCAGCGTCGATCTGCTGAGCCAGAGTCTCTTCCAGATGGCGATTGGATGCTTCCAACTGACGGGCATCTCCGTGCAGACTATCTACCAGCTCATGCAATTCACCGATCCGAATTTGCATGGACTCCAGTTGCCGGCGCAGCTCGATCAAATCCGCATCCTTGTCCTGAATCTGTTTGGCAAAACCGGCTACCAGAATCTCCAATTCTTTCACCTGTACGTTGGACCGGCGGAGTTGAGCGGTCATGTCGTTCAGGTGCACCAACGAAGCCCGGTTCCGCTCCAACAAGGCGTCTATGGCCGCGATGTCAGCAAATATCTGCGCCTGCTGCTCCCGGGTCGCGTCTACAGCCGCCGTGGACGTAACCAATCCTTCACGGTCCTTGATTTCGATCAGGTTGGCCGAAATATCGTTTAACGAAGCAAACACTTCATTGAGCAGCGAATCCTTTCGAGCTAATTCCAGCCGGATATCCTCTGCCTCCGGCGTTGACGGCTGCCGCCCGGAACAACCGGCACCGGCTGCCAGAAAAACCAGAATCAGGAATCTTTTCATCGTCCCCATACCCTTATAGCGGAATTAAAAGGCTACCCGAACGTTAAATCCGAAATCGTAATATTTGAATCCGGTGTGGCCAATAAAGTTCAGGCACGGTTTGTAATCCACACCCAGTACGATCGGAGCGTTTTCTATTTTATAATCCAAACCGATCACTCCGTCCACTCCCACGGTAAAACGGTCCTTGCGATTTTTTTTCTCCCAGCTGCCGATGTTACCCCCGGCACCGTAATAGAAATTCAACCCTTTGGCATTCAAAGGAACATTCCGCTCGTAGAGGGCGTAGAAATTGACCCCGCGTTGAAAAGAGAGCAATCCCTCGATGGCATCGGCCCGATTCAGGAAAAATTTGCCGCTGATCCCGGAAGCCGAAGCCCCCCCGCGAAGTCCGATTCCCCAGTTGTAATCTTGTGCTTTGAGTGTGGTAGTAGCGATTCCGGCAAAAAGGAAAAGCAAGAAAATTTTCTTCATATTATCGGTTTTTAAATTTATAGGATTCCTGTAAGCCACAAAGATAATTTTTTTTGGCCACCCCTTACGCAAACAATTCGCTCAATTTCCGATCCGAGGTCAGGTGGTAAGTTTTCAGAGATAACGCATCGGCCGGAAAAATGTTACACAAATTATCGTCGATAAATAAAGTTTGTTCAACCATCACGCCGGTTTGCGCGATCACCTGCCGGTAAATGTCCGGATCGGGTTTGCGCAACCCCAGTCGATGCGAATAGAAGCACTTCTCGAAGAGGGATTCGAGGGGATACCCGCAAATACGCTCGAAGCGCGTGTGCAGGTGACTGATGTGCTGGTGATTGGTATTACTCAATACAAAAAGGCGGTAGTGCCGTCCCAATTTCCGGATTAGCCGGAACTGTTCGGGCTGCGGATCCAGCAACATGGCATTCCAGGCCGCAAGAATCTGCCGGTCGGTCACCCCCGAACAGTCGTAACCCTGTCGAATGGCCTGTAAAAATCCGGCATCATCGAGCCGCCCCACTTCATAATCCAGAAAGAACCCGGACTGATGAGGATGAATATCTTCGGGACGAAGTCCGCCGATACGCAGCGCCTCAAAAGCCCGCAAAGTGGCCGGAATATCCAAATCGATCAGCACGTTGCCAATATCGAAAATGATGTTTTTTATTGTCGAAGGAAAACCTGGAATCAATTTCATAAAACACCCGCTAAATTTTGTCGTTTGGATGCAAATATCTATTTTTGTGACCGGAAAAGCAATTCCGGTCCACAGAGAGGGTACCTTGTAGTTACCAGGAGCAGGGGGGGTTCTGTAGTTCCGGAAAGTTTTTTGGTGATCAAGTTAGCGGTCAAAGTAGCACCCGTGCCTGTCGGATGAGTCAGCGGACTAATCCTCCGCGGATCGGTAGATTAAAAAGGGAGAAAAAAGCAGGGCAAATTGATCGTTCACAAGGAACGGAAAACGACGAAAAACGTAAATCAAAAATACGTAAGGGCCCATAGCTCAGTTGGTTAGAGCAGCGGACTCATAATCCGAAGGTCGGGGGATCATGACCCTCTGGGCCCACCTTTTTCAAAAGCGGAAAAAAGCCATTCCATTACGGATGGCTTTTTCATGAGTCTACCATTTGCAAACAATCAGCTTTACCGGGTTAACGTCCGTTTTCCTTAATGAACGGCGGTAAGGTAAATAATCACCAGAAAGCGAGCCGGACAATGGATAACAGTTCTTCCGCTCAGTGTGGCCGGTGAGTTTTCTGCATATTGAATCCGCTAAAGCAGATCGATTGCGCCATTGTTCTTTTAATAAGCAGACTAAAATCAGTTTTAATGAGAATTTTTTCTCAAAGTCATAGCCGGTGAATGCCATAGGCCCTCCCGTGGATTATTAAGATAGGACACTATTTAATTTTGACAGGAGCGGGATACTTTGAAATCCATGAGTTTTCGATTCTGTCCAAACAGATCAGTACCGCAGCATGTAGATTCTGCGATAATATACGAATCTGGGCCATTGCCTACTGTAGATTAAAAAAAGTTCACAGGTTCGTTACTGACAGCAATCCAAATAACCGGATCGAGAAATTCCTTGGCGGTGCTACGTTTGGATCTCCGATTTTACTCCAACCCCAGGGCATCCAACCAGGCCCTCACTTCGGCCTGGCAGGAGGCGGCACGGCTGCCGGAGACCACGAATCCCGGCAGAAATTCAGCTCCGGGAGCGGCTTTTTCCATATCACTGAACGTTCGGGCCTCCCGACCCCCTCCGTGGGTGACAAAGGGAGCGATTTGTCGACCGGAAAGATCGTGCTGCCGAAGAAATTCCAACACCGGCGGGGCCATCGTGCTCCACCAATTGGGTGTTCCCACCAGTACCAGATCGTATTGGCCGATATTCTCTACCTGTGCTCGAATCGGCCGGGAGCGTTGTGCGTCGATTTCCGCCCGGGCTTCTTCCGTACAGGTCCGGTAATCGGAAGAATAGGGTTCTACAGGCTCGATGATAAATAGATCGGCACCGGTCAACTCACCGATATGCCGGCCGACGGCCTCGGTGTTCCCCCCCAGGAATACCAGGCGACCAGAATTTTGCGTGCCCCGTTTTGGGCATTCAAGCGGTGTACGGTCATAGCAGATAGGATGGTAAGGATTAAAAATGGAATGGTTTTCATTCTTTTTATGGATTGAGATTTTCATAATAGTCCTCCGCAACCGGTTCTAACCATTCGGCCGGACCGGCCTCCGGGTTTATTCCGAGAGCCATATGGGCAAACCAACTGCCCGGTGTGGCTCCGTGCCAATGTTCGATACCCGGATAAATGGCGATCACATCGCCCGGGCGTATTACCTGCACGGGCTTCCCACGCTCCTGATAATACCCGACTCCCTCCGTAACGATTAGCAATTGGCTACCTGGATGTTTGTGCCAGTGGTTGCGGCAGCCGGGTTCGAAGATAACCCGACCGACCGATACCCCGAAAGTTTCGGTATCGGACATCCACATTTCGATCCACCCGGTTCCGGTGAACCACTCCGGATTTACCGGCTGCATGGTTTCCGTTATTTCAATCCGGTCCGACTTTCCGCTTTCCATAGGTTGAGCTTTTAAAGTTCCGACTGCCAGCACGGACCATAAAGCCAGTGCCGCATGAAAATTCTTGATCATACATTACTTTTTTAACCAGTATAGCTATCGATCATCTACCGTAAGTAAACCTTTGCATACATCACCCTGCCGGTATGCCCTGATTTCCGACGGCCCGATCGCTTCCACCCTCGGAAAATTCCGGAAGATATGGAATAATCGTTCATCGGTTCCGCTGTCCGATGCTTCCTTGGGAATACCCTGCCATTGGCAACCGTGCCGCACCATCGATGCGGGAAATCTCCACGCTGACCGGTAGTTCCACTCCGGCGCGACTACCGTTCATGGCCTGTCGATCCCGGTACTTCTAATCTCCTAGCGGACCGGCCGGGTAATCCCCACTGCATGAGGGGAAGATTCACACAACCATCAATGACCGCTAGGATCCATCGCAGTTCTTATCCCTACTGACGCGACCGATCCGCAGGGGGAGAGCTGTGATCCCGGTATGAATGATTTTGCCGGGCCCGCCCTCTCGCGGTAGTCAGGGGTGAGTAGAAAGAACTTCGAATCCCCACAGATTTCTTATGGGCAAAAGTAATATCCGTACACCGGTTAGTCTTTGCCGAGAAGCTCAAAGAACTTTGTTGTAAAGCTTATTTCACGGTCCATGGACGGAAAGCGGCACTTAGGGCTGGGAATAACAATACGCCCCAAGAGAGAATGCCGGAAAGGAGCGCATTCGGTGCCCTTTTTCGGTAAAAGGCTCTGTCGGGAAACACTTCGGAACAATTCCTGTAAGTATGGTCACGGGCGGCTTTTGAAAATGGACTCGAGCGCAGCCTTCCTTCCGGGAGTCCGATCGGCCGGTCATTGCATTTTCGTTACAAAACAATGACAAAATCCTACGTTATGACCATTTTGCCGGTCAAACTGGATACAACTTTCCGGTTTTTTATCTTCAAATTTGCAAGATATTTTCCATTAACCGAAAAAAACGTATCGATATTCCTTCGGAAGGGGTCTTTGTAAAAATGAGCTATGTATAAATCAATATGGATCATATGGATCGTCTGGACCATCCTACCAGGAATCCTGTATGCCCGGACGAATGTCCCGGATACGAGCCAGACCGGAAAAAAAGGAATCGTGCACCGTTTTATGGCTTACCTGGAAAATTCCAATAACCCCGATCCGGATAAAAAATTCGATTTTTCCATCATCGGAGGACCCTATTATTCCAACGAATCGAAACTGGGATTGGGGATGGTAGCTTCCGGACTCTACCGGCTGGACCCAAGCGATTGGGAACTCTCCCCATCCAACGTCTCCCTGTACGGCGATATCACCACGACCGGAGCCTATATGATCGGCATCGGCGGAAATACGATTTTTCCCGGCATGCAGTATCGGATCGATACCGACATCCGGTTTGCCTTTACGCCCGGTAAGTATTGGGGAGTTGGGTACCGGGCGGGAAGACAAGAGCGATACACCGAATACGACAACCAACGGATCGAACTGAAATTCGATTTTCTGAAACGATTGACCGAATCCGTTTTTCTGGGAATCACTACCAATTTTATGCGCATCGAGGGTAAACAATTCGAGGACCCCAGTTTTTTGGACGGTGAAAAACCACGGACCGCGGCGGTGGGTTTCGGAGGCCAAGTTTCTTTCGATTCGCGCGATTTTATCCCCAATCCGTACCGGGGATTTTACGCCAAAGCGGAATTCATCCATTACCCGGAATTCCTGGGCAGCAGCTACCGCTTTAACCGGACCGAAATCATCACCCGGTACTACCAACGGGTATGGAAAGGTGCTACGGCAGCCTTCGATGCGCAGGGCATATTCCATCACGGGCAGGTAGCCTGGAATGTGATGGCCCAAATGGGAGGGGCCAGCCAGATGCGCGGATATTACAGGGGCCGGTACCGTGATAAAAATCTGATCCAAACGCAGCTGGAGCTTCGGCAGCACATTTACGGCCGAAGCGGTGCCGTGGCTTGGGTGGGGGCGGGAAATGTATTTCCCGATTTTTCAGACTGGAAATGAAAACAAACCTTGCCTACCTATGGGTTAGGGTACCGCTGGGAATTCAAGAACCGGGTCAATATCCGGCTGGATTATGGAATCGGAAAGGGTGAATCGGCATTTTACTTCAACATCAACGAAGCATTTTAAGCGAACCTTATGGGAATCAAAAAACTTTGGGAAGATTTTTTGGACAGTCCGGCGAAGATTTTTGTCTGCTTCATAGCCGTGAATCTGATACCCAGCGTGGGACTGCTATTTACCGAACCGCTGAACGGTTGGGGAAAAATCCTTCTGATTCTTTTTCCGGCTGCCGTTTACCTGATGCTCTATTCGGGTCTGAAAAATATCGGATTGACGCAACTGTTGCTCATCCCGCTATTGATCATCCATGCCTTCCAAATGGTGGTCTTTTATCTATTCGGCGAGGAAGTGATTGCAGTAGATATGTTTCTCAATGTACTGACCACCAATGCCAGCGAAGCCGGCGAATTATTGGGCGGCCTGCTGGCGGCTATCGGCCTGGTGGTGCTGATTTATGTTCCGACCATCGTGGTGTCCATGGCGGCTTACCGGCGGCGGGTGCGGTTAAGTCCCGCTTTTCGGCGGCACTCCTTCCTCTGCGGAGCGGCTCTGCTGCTGATCTGCTTTATGCTTCGGATTCCCGCCAAAAACCGAAATACCGACCGGTACGCTTTTCACGAAGATGCCTACCCGGCCAATGTGTGCTATAACCTCTATTTTGCACGGCAAAAATGGCTCAAAACGCGAAAATATCCGGAAACCTCCCGGGATTTCACGTTCGGCGCATTCCATAGCGAACCGGCGGCACAACGGGAAATTTATGTTCTGGTGATCGGGGAAACCAGTCGCCCGGAGAACTGGTCCTTGTACGGGTACTCCCGCAATACCACCCCTCATCTGCAGCAGGACAGCAATCTGGTGGTCATACGGGATGCTCTGACCCAGTCCAACACCACGCATAAAAGTGTCTCGATCATGTTGACCACGGCTTCGGCCGAAAATTACGAGGTAATTTACAGCCGGAAAAGTATTCTGACCGCCTTTCGGGAGGCCGGTTTTCGGACGATTTTCCTATCCAACCAGTCGGCGAACCGTTCTTTTACCGATTATTTCAGTCAACAGGCCGACGAGTGTACCTACTTCCGGTTCTCCAACGAACTGACCAACCACCACGATGAAGTATTGCTCACCGAATTGGAAGAAACGATTCGCCGCAGCGAAGAGAACCTCTTCGTGGTGCTGCACACCTACGGCTCTCATTTTAAATATACGGAACGCTACCCGGAAGAATTTTCGGTTTACCGCCCGGACCAGGTGAACCAAGTGAGCCGGGCGCACCGGGAGACTCTGGTCAATGCGTACGACAACAGTATCCTTTATACGGATCACCTATTGTACCGGCTCACCGAATTGCTGCTTCGCACCGAGGCTTGTTCGGCTTTCCTGTATGCTTCCGATCACGGGGAGGACATCTTGGACGACGATCATCAACGCTTTCTGCACGCCTCCCCCAACCCCTCCTATTACCAGCTGCGCATCCCCATGTTGCTGTGGTTTTCCCCGGTTTACGGGAATCAATTCCCCCAAGCGGTGGACCAGGCCCGGAAGAACAAAGACAAACCGGTATCGACCTCCGCCGTCTTCCACACCCTGCTGGATCTGGCCCGCATCGAAACGGAGTATAAAAATCCCGCCCGTTCGCGGGTCGGCGAACGTTTGGAAACGGCAGAAAGATTGTATCTAACCGACCATGACAAGCCGATTCCCTTTCACCGGGCCGGCTTGAAAACCGAAGATTTGAGGATGTTGGAAAAACGGAATATCGCCTTTTAAATGCCATGATCATGAAATGTACCGCTTTTTTTATTGCACGCTTTTGCTCCTGTTTTTTGCTTACCCGGCCCGATCGTACGCACAGACGGAACGGGTTGAAGAGCTGCCTTTCGGGGATATGGACACCTGGATGGTCCGCAAGGTCAAGGAATCGGCGGTCATCGGCGGCAACACTCGTTATTTTCACGAAATCACCTGGGGAGATACCCTGGTCGACGCCCCTTATAAAAACACCCTATCCCCTTGGGGAACCTCTTCGGTGTAGGCCAAGGT
>JAJQAW010000242.1:8784-10024 GCA_021203585.1 Rikenellaceae bacterium | reverse complement strand
GTATAAGGGAGTGACCCAGGGAGGCATGAGCAGTGAGATGTGGCTAGCCAAACTGCGCGAACTGATGGAAACAGCGGAAAGCACGGTCAATATCTCCAAGAAAATCGACGCCTCGATTACCTCCTCCGAAGTGTTTGTTTTTACTCCGAACGGTGATTTACGGAAACTACGGGCCGGGGTTACCGTACTGGATTTCGCTTTCGACATTCATTCCCGGATCGGGAGTACCTGTACCGGCGCCCGGATCAACGACCGGATCGTCTCGATCCGCGAGAAACTGAAAAATGGGGATATGGTGGAAATCATTACCAGTAAAAACCAGAAGCCCAAACCGGATTGGCTGAATATCGTCGTCACGGGAAAAGCCAAACAGCGGATTAAAGTTTTTCTGCGGGAGGAAGAGGCCCAAGCGGCCAGTATCGGACGAGAAACCCTGGAACGGAAACTGAAAAACTGGAAAATCACATTGCCTATCGACGATGCGGTCAATATGCTTTGCAAGCATTATAAAGTAAAAACAGGAACGGAAGTCTACGGATTGATTGCCGCGGAAAAAGTTTCGCTCACGGAGACTAAAGAGGTCGTCACGGGCGTCTACCGAAAGCCGGAACCGGAAAAGAAAAAATCCGAAACCCGGCTCCGAAAAAAAGAAACGGACCAGGAAGCGCTGATCATCGACGATACGCTGAAACAGGTCAGCTACAAATTCGGCAAATGCTGCAATCCGATTTACGGGGACGAGGTCTTCGGATTCGTAACGGTATCGGCCGGTATTACGATTCACCGCAGGGATTGTCCCAACGGGAGCCGGCTGCGGGAGAATTATCCCTATCGGATGCTGGAGGCCAAATGGCGCAGCGACGTGATTAAAGGCTCCTTCCGGGCTACGGTCCGCTTGTTGGTCAACGACGTACCGGGCTTACTGAACCGCATTAACGAGGTCATTGCCCATGAACTGAAAATCAATATTCGCTCGATGAGCCTCACCCCCAAGGCCGGCGTCATTGAAGGCGCCATCAATGTGGAGGTTACCAGTACCCAGATGGTGGATTCGGTCATCCATGCGCTGTTACGGATTCGGGAGGTCCAGAAAGTGTACCGGGTCAATAATTAGTTTTGCATGCATTTTGCTACCGGATCAGGATCGAACCAATAGGTGTAAAATTATGAGAAGACATGAATTGACCAACGACCAGCAGAACCGTTGTTTCGAATTTCACATCGACGGACAGGTGTGCCA
>JAJQAW010000242.1:0-8774 GCA_021203585.1 Rikenellaceae bacterium | reverse complement strand
CACCCCTTCCGGGGACTATGCATTGACCCATACCGGAATACCGGCCAACCTACGGGGACAGGGCATCGGTTCGGAGCTGGTGGAAGCGGCCCTGGAGTACATCGACGGAGAGGGCATGAAAGTGATTCCTTTGTGCGGCTTTGTGGCTTCCTACATCGAGGAACATCCTCAGTGGGAACGGATCGTTTCGGATCAGACCAACGGGTAATCATGGGAAAAAGGTATTCCAACGGGGAAATCACCATTATCTGGAGACCGGAGCGGTGTATCCATGTGGGCATATGCATCAAAATGCTTCCTCAGGTTTACCGGGTCATGGAACGGCCCTGGGTCAAACCGGAACGGGCTACCACTAGGGAATTGATCGAACAGATCGATAAATGTCCTTCCAAGGCCTTGACCTACCAGTGGAATGATTCTGTTTCACCCTCTCCGGTAGAGGGCTGAAAGCGCGAACCTGAAATCAGCGGAGGATTCGGTCCGCCCATCCTTTCCGGCAACGCCGGTTTTTGACCGGGGCAGGCTGACCCGGGAGCTGCTGTCCGAAGCATCCCAGTCCGTAAAGCGAGGTGGTCTTATTTACCCGGATTTATTCAGGCTTTCCTGAAAATTGGTTACCTTTGGGTATTCTTAGCAATCCGAAGCACATGACACACAAATCAGGATTTGTCAATATTATCGGCAATCCGAACGTGGGAAAATCCACGCTCATGAATGCCCTGGTGGGCGAACGGCGCTCCATTATCACTTCTAAAGCACAGACTACCCGCCACCGGATTATGGGCATCGTGAACGGAGACGATTTCCAGATCGTCTATTCGGATACTCCGGGAGTACTAAAACCGAATTACAAACTGCAAGAATCGATGATGAAGTTCGTCACGGGCGCGCTCAAGGATGCCGATGTACTGCTCTATGTCACGGATCCGGTCGAGCAGCTCGACAAATATGCCGAATTTCTGGAAAAAGTGCGGCTAAGCGCCCTGCCGACCCTGGCCATCATCAACAAGATCGATCTGACCACCCCGGAGAAACTGGAAGAACGGATCGATCGGGTAAAAGAACTGTTACCGCAGGCGGTCGTCGTACCGGTTTCGGCCAAAGAAAATTTCAATATCGGGGGATTATTCGATTTGATCCTACAGCACTTACCGAACGGTCCTGCTTTTTATCCCAAAGATGCCTTGACGGATAAAACCATGCGGTTTTTCGCTTCGGAGATGATCCGCGAAAAAATATTTCTCCATTACGAGAAAGAAATTCCCTACAGTGTCGAGATTTCGATCGATGAATACAAAGAGGAGCCGACCATCGACCGCATCGGTGCCACCATCTACGTAGCCCGGGATTCCCAAAAAGGAATTATCATCGGGCACCAGGGTAAAATGCTCAAAAAAGTCGGCACCCAGGCCCGCGAGGAGCTGGAAGCTTTTTTACAAAAAAAAGTTTTCCTTCAACTTCACGTCAAGGTCAACCCGGGTTGGCGAGACAACGATCGGGCGCTTCGGCATTTCGGATATTCGTTAGAATAAATTACGGTATGAAAAGAATGCTGTTTTTCCTGCTGGCGGTCCTACCGATCCTGTACAGCGCCCAGGCCCGGGAGGTCATCAATTTGAACCGCAACTGGCAATTTTCCTATACCTCCGATTTACGGTCCCGTTCTACGGTCGATCTTCCGCATACCTGGAATTACGACGTCATGAGCATTCGGCTCCAGTACAATCGGGGTCTTTCCAATTACATCAAGGAGGTAGATATTCCCCAGGAATGGAGCGAGAAACGGATATTCATCCGTTTTTACGGCATCAATAACGCGGCCAACCTTTTTGTCAACGGTCAATACGTAGGGGAACACAAGGGCGGTTATACCGCCGTAACTTATGAAATCACCACCTTCCTGAAATCGGGCGCTTCGAACAATATCTGGGTGCGGGTCAACAACTCGCCGCAACTGGATTTTATGCCGATTAACAGCGATTTCAATATTTACGGAGGGATCTACCGCGATGTGGAACTGATCGTGGTGGATCAGGCCCATTTTGCGTTGAACGACTTTAGTTCAGACGGAATCTACCTCCGGTAGAACTCCGTAACCCACCAGGAAGCCCGCGTGAGTGCCGCCGTAAAAATCACGGCTTCCAAAAACGCCAACTATACGGTCTCTTTGTCGGTCATCGATCCCCAAACCGACGCGGTAGTGGCCTCCCAATCGAGCCGCATCAAAGCGGATAAGGGGGCCGGATCGGGGGATATTCCGGTGACCATCCCTCAACCGCGCTTGTGGCATGGCGTGTACGATCCTTTTCTGTACCACTTTCACCTGGAACTCAAAGAAGGGGACCAATTGCTCGATTCGCTGACCATCCCGATGGGATTACGCTATTGGGAAATCGATCCGGAGAGCAGCTTTACCCTCAACGGACGGGTTTATCCGATCCATGGCGTTACCCGTTTCGAAGACCGCAGCAATGCCGGAAACGCCTATCACCACCGAATGCACGAGGAAGATTTCGCGCTGATCCGAGAAATGGGGGCCAATGCGGTGCGCATGACCCATTACCCGCACGATCCCTATTTTTACCGCCTGTGCGATCGGTACGGAGTGATCGTGTGGAGTGAAATCCCATTTACCGCTCCGGAATTCGGCGCGGACAACGGTTATATCGCCAAACCCTCCTTTCACGAAAACGGCCGGCAACAGCTTACGGAAATGATACTGCAACGGTACAACAACACCTCCGTACTGTTTTGGGGTATTTTTTCCAACATCCAGACGCGCGGTTCGGACGATCCGGTTCCTTACATCCGGGAATTGAATCAATGGGCCCGGACACTCGATCCGACACGTCAGACGATTGCTTCCAGCAACCAGGACGGAGCGATCAATTTCGTAACCGATGCCATCGGTTGGAGCCAGTATTTGGGCTGGCAGGAAGGACAAGTTTCGGATGTAAACGTTTGGCTTAGCCAATTGACCCGCAACTGGAAAGAACTTCGATCCTGCATCGGGGAATATGGCGCCGGGGGCTCCTTGATCCACCAATCGGATACCCTTCGACGGCCGGACCCTCGGGAACGCCTGCATCCGGAGCGGTGGCAAACGCATTACCACGAACAATTTTATTCGATCCTATTAAAATATCCCGCCGTATGGGGCGCTTTCATCCATTCGATGTTCGATTTCGGGGAGGTCAATTACCGGGGCGGAGATACACCCGGGGTTTGCAATTTCGGATTGGTCAGTTATGACCGCAAGGACCGGAAAGATGCCTTTTATTTTTACAAAGCCAATTGGAATTCGCTCGAACCCTTCGTACACATTGCCGGCAAACGGTGGGACGAGCGCTCGGAACCGGTACAAACCCTGACCGTTTATTCGAACCGGGCCGAAGTGGAACTCTTCGTCAACGGCCGTTCGCAGGGAAGCCGCACCGGGACCCACGGCATTTTCCGGTGGGAAGGGGTCGAATTGCAGGAGGGAAAGAACCAGATTTCGGCTCACGCGGACCGGACGTTTTTCGATAAGACCGAGATCACCCTGCGCCGCACCCGCCGCATTCATTAAGGCCCGGAATCCGGGCATAACGCCGAGCGGGTAGCTCCGGTCCGGACGAAGCGGTCATGCAGCGGACCGAATTTTCGGGCGCGCGGGTCTGCGGCGTTTTTAGGTCCGGTCTTCTACGGACTGTCTGCGCCGCACTCGATTCGTATTTACTTCCGGGTAACCTTGTACCGATCCGCTGAAAAAGGCTCTCTTCCGTAGCGGGAGACAGCCTTTTTTCGGGTCGAACCGAGCGGTGAGCACGCGCCGATCAACTGATCGTATCGACATTGTTGCCCAGGTTGCGGTAATCGATGTACTCGCGCGGATCGGTGCCGTTGAGATACTCTTCCAGGTTGGTATATCCGTCCCCATCGGCGTCCTGCGCGCCATCCGAAGGATCGTTGGGGTCGAAACCGTATTTAATTTCCCACCAGTCCGGCATTCCGTCGCCGTCGGTATCCAACTCCAGTTCGGCCGGATCGAATCCCAGCGGCGGATAGCCGCCCACTTCGGAGATTTCATTAATGATTCCCGTCGGCGTGGTGGTCTTTCCGGTGCGTACCATTTCGACGACGCGGGCATCCACCGCATCGCGCCGGGGTAAGGTGGCACCGACTTTGGCCAGGACCGATTCGAACGCCTCTTCCGCCGTTTCGTGCGGCGCTACCGGCCATCCTTCGAACGGGGTATTGACACGGGCCAATTGCTCCGGCCCCCGCATTCCGGCCCAATTATTCAGGGTCACTTCCTCATTCCCGTCCATCACGTTTCCGGCTACATACCATTTTCCCGGACGGTTTTCCGCTTTGGGATACCAATCTCCTTCGGCCCATGCATTGCCGGGAGAATACATACTCCGGGATTCGATACGGGTAAATACAGCCCGCATATTTTCTTGGGTGGCCGGTCCCGGTTTGTAGTAATTGTTGATCAAATTGATCAGGGAGGTTTTATCGCCGCCGTCTATGGTCCGGTGACGCCAATTGAACAGGACATTGTACCGGAAATCAAAGGCGCCGGACATACCGATGGAGGGATTTCGGGCCGTGTTGCAGGCCAGCAGATTATGATGGAAGGTGGAGGGTTTGCCCCCCCATGTAGCGCCGAAGGCATGATTCTGCGCATTCAACGCTTCGCTAGAGATGGTCCATTGAATCGTAATATACTCCGAAGGGTCTTTGACCTGTGATTTTCCATCCAGGGAGGGCCGCATGTGCCGGTAAAGAGAGATGTTCTCATCCATTCCCCAACTGGTCGAACAGTGGTCGATAATCACGTGGTGGTGTGGATTTCCTCCGATATTATCGTCGCCCTGACCGCCGATGGGCACACCCCGGCGAACGCGCAGGTGGCGCACGATAACGTTATGCGTATTGATGTTTAGTGTTCCCGCAATACAGATGCCGTCTCCGGGAGCCGACTGACCGGCAATGGTGATATCCGGATGATCGATATCCAGGTCCCGGTCGATCTCGATGGTGCCGGCTACCCGAAAAATCACGATACGGGGTCCCTCCGCTTCCAGGGCTTCACGCAGGCTTCCCGGACCGCTGTCATTGAGGTTGGTCACCGCGAAGACCTTTCCTCCGCGCCCCCCGGTGGTGAACATCCCGGCGCCCCAAGCTCCGGGAAATGCCGGAACCACTCCTTCCGGAAGGCGGGGTGGATGCGGGGGAATCTGACCGGATTCCGGCATGGCGGCAACGGAGCCGGTTTGGGCCGCAACGGTCAGTCCTGTACTCCATAAAGCCAACAACAAGAGGGTTTTGCCCCAGACTGGAAAAAAAGGATTTTTTACACATAACAAACAATAAATAAAGGTAAATTTTCGTAATGATATGAAAGCGTGCAGGAAAAGGGCGTCCCTTACGATAAATCTAATAATTTTTTAATTCCTTGACTCACAGCCGAGGAACACGCCCTTTGGACCTTCCTGAAAGCAGGTAGCAATCCATGCCCGCATTCCGCTGTCGGATCGTTTCTCCTTCCGCAACACCCCGTGAGCCGGGTTCCGGCCGCTTCATTACCCGCTCCCTGCAGAGCTTCTTTCCGGATTACCCGAAAAAAGCATAGGCCAGCAGCACGGCCGCCACCATTCCTGCCAGGTCCGCCAACAGAGAATAAGAGAGCATATACCGGATTTTCTTTACCCCTACAGAGCCGAAATACAGCGCGATCACGTAAAAGGTGGTATCGGTCGATCCTTGTGCGATGCAACTGAGCCGGCCGACCAGCGAATCCGGGCCGTAATGGGTCATCGCATCGATCATCATCCCGCGCGCGCCGCTCCCGCTGAGCGGTTTCATCAACAGGGTCGGCAAGGCCCCCACCCATTCGGTGTCAGCTCCCAGCAGCGCGACCCCGCAACGGACCGCGTCGATGACCAGATCCATCGCTCCCGAAGCCCGGAACACTCCGATACCCACCAAAATGGCGATCAGATAGGGTATAATCTTGACCGCAGTGGTAAACCCCTCTTTCGCTCCGTCGATAAAAGCTTCGTATACGTTGATTTTTTTCCGGATTCCGGTGACCAGAAAACCCGCGATAATCCCGACCAACAGGATGTTCGAGGCCGCGGTCGCATAGGTAGAAAGGAGCTGACGGTCCAGCGAGCGAAACAGGAACACCATAGCTCCGATAAAAACCAGTATCCCGAGCAACGGCAAGAGCAGCGCTCGATTCCGCAGATCAATGCGCTGGCGCAGAGCGACCAACGTGACCGCGACAAGTGTCGAGGTCAACATGGCCAGCAGAATCGGAATGAAGACATCCGCCGGATTCGCCGCACCCAATTGAGCCCGGTACATCAGGATTGTAATCGGAATCAGGGTCAATCCGGAGGCATTGATGGCCATAAACATGATCATCGAATTGCTGGCCGTGTCCTTTCGGGGATTCAGCGCCTGCAGCTCCTTCATGACGTTCAGCCCGATCGGAGTCGCCGCATTGTCCAATTCCAGCAGGTTGGCGGAAAAATTCATAAACATACTGCCCACCACCGGATGATCCCGGGGGAGTTCGGGAAAAAGCCGGCCGAACAACGGGGCGGCAATCCGGGCAAAACTTCCGATCACACCACCTCTTTCCCCGATGCGCATAATTCCCAGCTACAGGGCCAGTACCCCGGTCAGACCGAGTGAGATTTCAAACCCGGTCCGGGCCGAAGCAAAAGTCGCATTCACGATATCCGTAAAGAGCTGGGTATCGCCCAGCAGGATCGAACGAACCGCCGCTACGGCAAAAGCCGTTAGAAAAAAACCGATCCAGATATAATTGAGCGCCATGAATGAATGATTAAGATAAACAATCCCTATCCTGTTGTACCGCATCGACCACGCGTCTGAGGTTTTCTCCCCATATTAGGGACAGTTGCGATTCGGAATAACCCCGGCGCAACAATTCTACCGTGAGGTTGATCGATTCATGGGCCCCCTACAGCCTCGGATACCCCCTCCGCCGTCAAAATCCGAACCGATTCCGACACTGTGGATACCGGCGATTCGGACAATGTGTTCGATATGGGCTACGGCGTCCGCCAGGGTAGCTTCCCGTCCTGCAGCTAAAAATCCGCCGTACAAACAAACCTGAACCACACCGCCCTTGGCGGCCAGGGCCCGGAGCTGTTCGTTAGTCAGGTTACGGGGATGATCGCACAAAGCGCGGGCCGAACTGTGGGAACAGATCACCGGATGCCGGCTCTCCTCCAACACATCGTAGAAAGTGTCCGAAGCCGCATGGGAGAGATCGATGACCATTCCCAGCCGATTCATCCGACGCACCACCTGCCGGCCGAACGGACTTAATCCTCCATGCGTCGCCGTCCCGAGAGCCGAATCGCCAATCGCATTATCGCCGTTATGACATAAGGTTACATAGACTACGCCCTTGTTCCGAAATTCCTCCAAAGCGGCTAAATCCCGGCCCAAGGCATACCCGTTTTCCAATCCGAGAAAGAGGGCTTTGCGGCCCTCCCGCTTCAGCTGCTGCGCTTCGGAAAAACGGACGGCCTGACCGACCAGCGCAGGGTGGGCATCGATTTGCTTTCGCATGGTATCCAATGATTCCAGCGCCTGGGCCTTCGCGGCCGCGTGTCCCTTCGGATCGCAAGTACCCTGGGGAAGATAGGCAACCGTAAAAAGCGCGTCCACATGTCCCTCGGTCATTTTGGTCAGATCGGTTTTGACACACCGCCTCCCGGCGGCCGATATCCACGGCGTGCCGGGCAAAAAGCATCGGGGTATCGCAGTGAGAATCGACAATCAGATGCCGCCGGTGGATCGCTTTGGTCCGTTGGAACAACCGCGCCTCCCCCACGAAAAATTCGAATAACGCTTTCATTTCCTGGCTTCCGCCCTCGGCCGCCATATTTTCCGGGTGCCATTGCACGCCCATCATCCGGTAGTCCGGATAAGCCTCGATGGCTTCGACCACTCCGTCGGGAGATTCCGCCGCTACGCGGAATCCCGGCGCTACGGTCTTTATGGCCTGGTGATGACGGGAGTTCACCTCGACCACCGGCTGTCCGAAAATCCGGTGAAGCCACGTGCCTTCTTGCAAACGAACCGGATGAACCGGCTTTTCCCGAGGAGATAAAATACGGTGATCACAGGTTTTTTCGGGTACTGGGAAGGTATATCCTGCCAAATGGTCCTCCCGAAAGCAATATTGAGCACCTGGGCGCCCCGGCAAATTCCCAAGACGGGAATCTGACGGTCCGAAGCCAGGCGCAGCAGTAAAAAATCGTAAGCATCCCGCAAGGAATCGGTATCCGTCAAATCCGGCAGCGTGTCTTCTCCGAAATATCTCCCCTGTACATCCCCGCCTCCGGTCAGAATCAATCCGTCGATCCGGTCCGTGATTTCCCGAAGCGCGTGGGCATCCGTAAGGGCCGGTATCAACCACGGTATGCCGCTGGCATCCAGTACCGAACGGATGTATGCCTCGTGTAATTGGGAGTTTCCCCGATCGATATGAACCGAAAGTCCGATCACGGGTTGGCCGAATCGCTCGCCGCGCGGCCGAGCACCCTCGGAAGCCGAATGAAAATGGGTAAAAACCGTGTCCATGATTTAACGTATACAGGAATCAAAGTTAATGATTTCTTCCCGTTGGATTAATAATTCTTTTTTTTATTTGCAAAAAGGTAGCACGGATGAAAATACTGATCATCGAAGAGGACGGGTCCCTGCGCGAAGCGATGCAAGCCTTTCTGGAACAACAGCGG
>JAJQAW010000263.1 GCA_021203585.1 Rikenellaceae bacterium | reverse complement strand
CCATGAGGCCGGACCGGATCTTGCGGGGTAGTTATTCCAGCGGCTACCGCGGCCTGCTAGCTTACGACGAGGACCTGCATGTGGAGGCAGTCGGAGGAAAAGTGGCACTGATCGAACTCGATCCGGATCTGAAACCGGAATATTCCAACAGTTTCAGTGCATCGACCGATTTTTACCGGCGGTGGGGAAGCGTGCACGGCAATCTACTGGTCGAAGGCTTCTACACCAACCTTCGGGACGCTTTCAAGTTGGAAGGAGGTGAAACCACCGATGCTCAAGGCAACTGGTTGTATACCCGGGTCAACTCCGGAGGCGCCATCGTGAAGGGAATCAATACGGAATTGGCGCTGAATTGGCCGAAAATCGGTCTGCAAATGGGATATACCCTGCAAAACAGTAAATACAAAGAGCCGGAAGAAATTTTTGAAGACCTCGAGCCGCAGCGCCAGATGCCGCGCACTCCGGACCATTACGGATACCTGCTGCTCAATTATACCCCCTGCCGGAATTTCACCGCTTCCGTAACGGGAAATTATTCCGGCCGTATGTTTGTTCCCCACGCGGCGACGGATTTCAACGAAAACGAGATCGTTAAAAGCGAAGAATTTTTCGATGCCGGATTTAAACTGGCCTACACGTTTTCTCTTACCTCTTCCATTAGCCTGGAACTCCATGGCGGAATGAAAAATGTATTCGACCAATACCAGAAGCAGGTGGATGCGGGAGAAACGAAAGACGCCGGATTTATTTACGGACCGAACCTGCCCCGTACCTTCTTTTTCGGAATGAAATTTTCCCTGTAAAAACGGTTTGAAGCTACAACGGGATTACCCCCTGGGTAATCCCGTTGTCCGTAGCAGGGAACACGAGCAAGGAAGTTTATCCCGCCAAAGAGAAAAAAGCAGGAGGCAGAAATCCGACCCGAATTTATCCTGCAGTTCAAAACCTCGGCGGGTGGTTTCCGTTCCACGGATCGGCCAGTACCCTACTTTTCTTTGACCTTTCGGTATGCTGCCAGGTGTCCTTCGAGCACGGCAGTCGTAAAGCCTTTTTGTTCCATCGCATTGAGACCGACAATAGTCACTCCTCCCGGTGTGGTTACCTGATCGACAGCGGCTTCGGGATGGATTTCACCGTCCAGCAACAACTCTGCCGCTCCCTTGAGGGTTTGTGCCACTGCCGTTCGGGAAAGGTTCGCCGTCAGTCCCATTTGGATACCGGCCTGCATCGCGGCCCGGAGGTACCGCAAGGCATAAGCGGTACCGCAGGAAGCCAGCACCATGGCGGCATCCAATTGACTTTCAGGAATAACCGCAGCTGTTCCGACGGTATCGAAGAGTTCGGTAATTTGTTGTTTTTCCTCCTGGGTGGCCGTATTGCTGGAAATAAAACTCATCGACGAGCCGGAAGCCGCCCCGATATTGGGAATGCAGCGAAAGACCGGCACTTCGGTACCGAATAAATCCTCCAGTCCTTTGAGCGGTATGCCGGCCGCTACCGAAACAATACAAGCCCCGTCTTTCAGCGTAGAGCAGATTTCACGGGCGACTTCCGTAGCGTACCACGGTTTGACGGCAATGATAACCACATCCGCATCCGAAACCGCTTCCCGGTTGTTGGCAAAGGCCGTAAGTCCCATTGCTTCATACCGGCTCCGGGTAGCCTCCGAAGGATCGGCTACTTGAATATCTTGCGCAGTAAAGCTGCCGGATTTTAAAAACCCTTCGATCAATGCGCCGCCCATATTGCCGCCGCCAATCACCACTATTTTTTTCCCATGTTTTTTATCCTTTGCAGGCCTATTGCCCGATTAATGTTCGGTTGTGCAAGGCGTGAGCGATGGTCAGTTCATCGGCGTAATCCAGTTCGTCGCCAAAGCCGATACCCCGTGCCAGGGAACTCACCCGTATACCCGCGCAATCCGCCAGCCGGCGAGTAATGTAAAACGAAGTGGTCTCCCCCTCGACCGAAGTACTCAGGGCCAGGATCACCTCGCTGATCTCCCCGCGTGCGATATTTTCCAGCAACAAATCGATCTTCAAATCCGACGGGGAAATGCCCTGCATCGGGGAGATAATGCCGCCCAGTACGTGGTACATCCCATGGTACTGACGGGTATTCTCGATCGAGATCACATCTTTTACATACTCCACCACACATACCGTTGTCCGGTCCCGGCGCGGGTCGGCGCAAATCGGACAAATCTCCTGGTCCGAGAGATTGTTGCAGTGCCGGCAATAGCGGACTTCGTTGCGGAATCGTTGCAAAGATTCGGCCAGAAGTGCGACCTCATCCTTTTCCCGCCGCAATAAATGAATGGCCAGCCGTAAAGCGGTACGCTTTCCGATCCCCGGTAATTTGGCCAGCTCGGCCACAGCCTGATCCAGTAGTTTAGACAAATGCCGACCCTCCCGTTAATCGATTAATTCAATGGATTTCATTTCGATCCAGCCTCGGTTCCCGTCGGCGATCACAATCTCGCGCCAGTCGCCCAGAACGGCAGATATCCTTACCCGGGTACCTTCGTGCAACACAAAAACATCTTTGCTGGTATTGTTCGGTTCGCTTTTTACCGGTGCAGCGGTAATCATAACGATGGCCTGATCCGGATTCAGGATTTTTCGGCGTTCGATGGAAGCAAATACAAGCGCGGCCACCGAAAAAATCAAAAAAACAATGGCTCACTAAAAGCCGGCCTTTCGCCACGACATTCGGCGGCCCAAAAGATAAACCAGAACCAAAGCCAGAGCCAGGGCAAAAAACACCAGATTCATCACCGCCCAGGAATCGGTTCCGGCCCGATACATCAGCTCGCGGGCCCAAGTTTTCAGGAAGAATTCCGGTACCGTGTCGATCCGGTCGCGTACATAGCTGTTGGCAATGGCCAGGTTGTGTTTGATATCGTCGTTTCCAGGATCCAGTCTCAGGGCTTTGTTGTAATTCAGGATGGCCTTGCCGATCTGGTTGTCCTTGTAATAAGCGTTGGCCAGGTTGTAATACAATCGGGCGCTGACATATCCCTGCGCGCGGATCGAATCGTAATGCAGGATCGCTTCGGGATAATCGCCGCCCGTATAGGCGCTATTGGCTCGCTCCCACCATTTCTCCGGAGTCTGTGCCCAACCCGTGAAGGTCGGTGTGAGGGCCAATACAAGTGCTATTTTTATCAAAAATCTCTGTTTCATTGCCCTTAAATTTTCGATTCCATTTTCGAGATCAATTCCACCGCGGCGTTATATACATCGCCGATCTGGGTCTTATCCGACGGTGCGTACTGCATGTATTCGCATTCGGCAATGGCCTCGATGTAGCGATCAATCCATTCGGGTTCCACCCCTTTAGCCGCCAGACCCTCCCTGACATTGTCCCGGGACAAATTGGCCGCCGGAATATTGAGCTTATCGGACATATATCCCCACAAGGCCTTGAGCATTTCCTCGTAAAAACCGGCATTGTTTTTGGCCAGCATATTTTTCTCGGCCGATTTCAAGCGGCGCAAGGCCACTTTCTGTGCCCGCTTATTGCGAACCAAGGTCGTGTTGTTGCGGAATTTAATCTGCTTTTGTAGGTAAAGCATCGCTCCGGCAAAAGCCGCTATAATGATCAGCAACACGATCCAGTAACCGGCGGAATAGAGAAATACCGAGCCGGATTTACGCAACCTCGGATCGCTGATGCGGATGAAACGAATATCTTCGCCCAGAATCTTCAACTCTTCCTTGCTCACACCCGATACCAGGCCGGGCGAATTTCCTCCGGAACCGGTATCTTCGCCGATGTGCATCGTGTAGTTCGGCGTGCGCAAGGTTTGGTAACGCTCCGAAGAAGGGTCGAAATAAACGAACTCGACCGGAGGAATCGTATATTCTCCTTCGGCACGCGCTATAAATGGCGTGGAGAAGGTTTTGGTGCCGGTGATGTTGGACGCCGAAGCGGTGTAGCCGTCGGTCGTCTTTACGGCGTACTGTTCGAAAGAAGTCGGCATTTCGATCTCCGGCGGAGTGATCAACGGCAAGTTTCCGGAGCCCGAAATACGGAGGTCGAAATTGGCGGAAGAATTGGCCGACAACTGGGTTTGAGAAGGACCTCCCTCCAATTTAAATTGTCCGACGGCACCTTGGAAACCGGCCGGCGCACCGGCCGGCCACTCTTTCACTTGAATCGATACCGCATTGGAATGAACGTCCATCGGTACTTGCTGCATCTGCGGGCCGCCGCCGAAAAAATCGTCGAAAATGGACTGCCGACGACTTTGGGTGATCAGCCGTACATTGGCGGTCAGACTGAACTGATCGATGGTCAAGGTTCCGGATTGTTGCGGGAAAGCCAGGTATTCACGCAATACCAGCGAATGATACAATTTCCCGTTCAGCTCTTCTTGCTGCCATTCGCTCGAAGAGGATTGGATATCCTGCGACCAAAATCCCGTCAGAGCCGGGGATTTGAGATTTTGCATGTCCAAATCGTGCCGGGTATAAATTTTAAGCACCAGCCGGATCGGTTCTCCTTTGTAAACCTGGGTGCGGCTTGGAATCACGCGCAATACCACATCGTCCCGTTGCAGGGTATTGGTGGAAGGCGATGGATTCTGTCCCTGTGTCCCTGGCTGCCGAGAAGGCGGAGCGGACGAACCGCCCGAAGAGGCCGCTCCCCCGGCAACCACGTCGATCTTCAGCGGTTGGGAGGTGTATTGCTTGCTATCGGCCGTGATTGAAGCCTGCGGAATTTCCAGACGGCCTTCCGATTCGGCTACCAATACATACGTGTAGGTATAGGTATACGATTCGGAACGTCGTCCGTTGATACTCATAAAGTTTTGTCCGCGGGCTTCGCTCGGACCGGCAATCACGTCGGCTCCGTGGATCGGAGGGAGTGTAAATCCGGACGGCGTGATTTCCGACGTGTTGACCGTAGCCGTAAATTCGATCCGAAACGGAACGCCGGCCTCCACCATCTGGGGAGCTCCGGCTGTAAAATCGATCTGCTGAGCCCATAAGCCCGAACAAAACAACATCATTACCGCCCACAGCGGCATTCTTCTTCCCATCGTTTTACTTCTCCTCATACGCTTGCGTTTTATCCTTGCAAATATAATGAAAGTTAAGAGGCTTCGTGTGAATTTATTCGCTAAGATGACTCCGACGCATCCGATCTGATTCCAACGTACCGTAAACTCAGGAGCACGTTACTATACCCAGACGCCTTCCATTATTTTTACCCTGGAAAAGCGCAGAATAACCTCGCGTGAAGGTAAACAGCTTAAAATGAAGGTTCAACCGGTATTTTTTCCGGTATTTTCCACTTCACCGAAAGCGCGAAATGAAAAAACTTCCTGGAAAAAATTTTCCGAACCCGTGGGCCGTTCTTCTTCCGGTACGAGCGAATATACTTTGGCTTTCCCGCTACGTTGAAATCCAGTCAAAGTTAACGATTATTATCGATTTCTCCCACCGAGCGAAGGCGTTTCAGTCCTACGCCACGGATTTCAACCCGGATCGACTCAAACCCCAATTCATTGAAATTAAAAATCTTGCATTAATCATTTCTCGGAAATTTATTTACCGGTACGCATCACACCCGTTTCCGTATCCTGGTTATCGATTTTTTTCTGTCCGGCATTGAAATGGCGGCCGAAGGAGAAATTATAGGTGAATTTTATCATATACAGCCGAGAACTCTCCCCGATGTAATTGGTCTTGTAATAGGAGGCGTACCGGGACCAGTTTTCCGATTTGGTTTTATAATTATCCACAAACGGATTATAAGCCCCGACGCCTACCGAAGCATTCCCGAACGCATATTAGAGCATCAGATAGTGCGTGTTTTCCCCGACGGTCAACGTTTCTCCGAACAAACGATCGTAATGGGTTTCCAGTCCGAAGGCCAGCATCCAACGGTGGTATGTTGCGGTCAGAGTCATATCGAGATAAAAATTGGTATGGGTATGGGTGTACGTCTTGGCGTTGCTCCGATACTGATTCATACCTCCGGCGAGATTCAGCTGGACCAGCTCTTTCCAGGGACCGACGCGCAAGGCCGCTCGGGCGCTGACCCGTTACCAATTTTTCTGGTTGTCCCAGGTTTGAACGATGGATTCACCCTCCCAAAACTTCTCCTCCATAATGACATCCGGCCGGTATTCGTATCCCGCCCACAGATTGGTAAAAAAATCCCTTTTTGCATTTCGTACGTCAGTCCGAGGTTATAGGTGTGGTAGGGCTTTAAATCAGGATTTCCTCGTTGGATTTAGAGAGCGTCCACTGCCTGTTCCACATCGCTCAGGTGAGAAAGCGAAGGATTGTTGTTGTGGATGCTCCCGTTCAGGCGAAGATAAGATCGCTCGGCAAGGGAATAATGCAACGAAAAACGCGGATTAAAAAGCACCTCTTCGTAACCCTCGCACGCCCGCTGGCCGACCTGGGAACGGGTGACACCGACCCCGAGGGTGTAGTCTAGTTTATCGGCTTTTCCCCGGAACTCCCCATAGGCATAGGTCTCCGACTGATCCATGTGTGTTTCGCGGTCATTCCGGTAAACATTGTCCGTTGTCGATTGGGTGTGTTTAAGGCCCAAACTGATGCGGCTCGATCCGATTTTATTCTCATAAACACCCTCCCCGATCAACGAATACCGTTTACCGTTGATCCGGCTATCTACACGGGTAAGCGGATGATCGTCCCTGCTTTCCTGGTAAAAGCGGTCGAATTCCGTTTTATGGTAGGTGCCGACGAGATTGAAAACCAGAGTCTGGCCGTTCTTCAGGTTCTCCATATAATATAGATCCAAGGAGGGCCGCACGCTTTTATGGGCCGTTCGGTCCACCATGTATACCCGGTCGCTTACCTCGGCCGTATTGTAAAGATATCCCGTATAGTCCGCGTGGGGATTATGGTCGTGGGTATAGCGGAAGGTCGATTTAAGGATTCGCTTTTCCGGTTTGACGAAACTGTAAGCCGCATTCAGGGTTTGCCAACGAACCGTCATCCTCCCCGATTCGCCTTCTTCCCAACGGTGCAGCATCGAGTGGTCGGGAAATAAAAAAGATTCCCGGTTGTCGCGGGAAACCCGGTCGAAATCGCGGTGACGGATGCTGTAAAGGGCCGAAAATTCAGAACGTTTCCGGTTCACTTTTCCCGAAATACTGTTGTTTCCCCATTTCGGTAGCTGGAAGGCGTCGCTCAAATCCACTCCGAAGCCTCCGCCGCTTTGTGGGCGGCGCACGATATAATCCAACACCACTTCGGCATTACCATAGCGCAATCCGGAGTTATCGTAGTAGTCGATGCGGATGATTTCAGCCGGCTGCAAGGCCTTCACTTCCGACGGTTCCACCTGGGCGCCGTTGATCCGGAACTGAATCTCCCCTTCTCCGGGCACGGAAACTTCATCGAAAAGCGGATTCACTTGTACTTTAGGCAGCATCAGCTGCTGGAGTACGTTAATGCCGTTGGTGGAGGCCCCGATTTCCCGAGAAGAGAGAAATACCATTTTCTTATCGGGATATACGGTCGAAGCGGATACCGTGATTCCATCCAGAGCCAGAGCGTCCGGTTCCAGAAAAATGTCCCCGAGGGAGCGGTTCGAATCCAGTCCGATCAATTCGAGGATGTGCGTTGCATAGCCCATACCGGAAATGACCAAGCGATAATCGCCGGCCGCCAGAGAGTCAAATGAAAACCGACCAGTAGCGTCGCTCGTAGTCCCCTGAACCCATGCAGAGTCCGGGGTTTGTAGTACCACATGAGCCAGCCCGAATTCCTCCCGGGTCTCCGCATCCCGCAAAGTGCCGTCGATTTTTATTTGTGATCGAACCGGGGTAAGGCTGCAGAATCCCAAGATCAGCCATAGGATCGAGTATTTCATTTCCGTCAGTTTTCAACGCCGAAAAACCATTGCGCCAGAGCAACTCCGTCCGCAGCCTTTTTGTTCGTACACTTTCTTCCCAGCGTGAAGAAACACCAGACTCCTCTTGTACCGCCCCCGGGCTCGCACTCTCGGAAAGGTTCTTTCTTCGCACTTCAACCCGGCACGTGGCCGCCCAAGCATCAATCGCCGTAACTGATCTCCCGCAACTGTTCCCGGTAAGAGGAAAAGATTTTTGATTTGGAAACAAATCCCAGGTAATGCCTTTCTTCATCGACTACAGGGAGGTTCCACGCCGCCGTCCGTTCGAATTTTTCCAACACGCTGTCCATCGGTTCATTCCGGCGGATGAGGGCCGGAGGAATCTGCAGGTAATCCGAAATCGGATCTTCGTATTTGGAGGTATTGAACATATCTTCCCGCACATCGTCCAGGGTCACGTATCCCCGGAGTTTCTGGTCGAAATCAACGACCGGAAAAATATTGCGCCGGCTGCGCGGCAATTCCTTTACCACATCTTCTAAGGTGGAATTTTCAAATATGGGGATGAAATCGGTCTCAATCAATCGGTTCATGTCCAAAAACAACAGGACCGCCTGGTCCTTGTTGTGGGTGAGTAAATCGCCGGCCGCACTCAGTTTGCGGGTATATACCGATTGGTGGTCGTAATAATAACTGATCGCGTAAGAAATGGCCGAGACCAGCATCAACGGAACGAATAACCGGTACCCTCCCGTAAGCTCGGCAATTAAGAAAATAGCGGTCAAGGGGGCTTTCATCACGCCGGTCATGACTCCGGCCATACCGACCAGGGTGAAACTGACGATCGGTACCTGCAGTCCGAAAAAAGTACGGCAGATCAAAGCGACCGTTGTACCGGCCATGGCTCCGACAAAAAGCGAAGGCGCAAAACTACCTCCCACTCCCCCGGCGGCATTGGTCGAAGCCATCGCGATGACTTTGAAAAAAAGAATCGCAACCAGGTAGACGATCAGTACCCAGGCTTCGTCCCGATACCCATAAAACGGCGAATTGTCGAATACGGCGCTGATCCTGCCCATGAAAAGATTTTCCATGGTGTCGTAGCCTTCGGCAAATAACGGGGGAAACAGGAAGATCAGAATCCCGATAATCAATCCGCCGACCGCCCATTTGCCGCCCACGGTTCGGATCCGTCCGAAGCGGGCTGCTATCCAATCGTTCATTTTGATGAAATAGGCGGATATCATACCGCACAAAGCGCCTAAGAGAATGTACAGAGGAATATTTTTGAGCAGAAACATTCCTGGAACCGCCACATCGAATTTCGGTTCGAATCCGGTCGTAAAGAACATAACGGAGGTTCCGGTCACGGCGGCGATCAGTATGGGAATCACCGAAGCCGAAGTGATGTCCAGCATCAGGATTTCCAGCACGAACGCAACCCCGGCAATTGGAGCTTTGAATATGGCGGCCACCGCAGCGGCGGCTCCGCAACAGAGCAAAAGCGTGGTATTACGGTAATTCAGCCGCATAAAAACTGCCCCATATTGGAGCCGATAGCCGATCCGGTCATCACAATCGGCGCCTCGGGACCGACCGATCCCCCGAATCCGATGGTGGTTGCACTGGCTATCATCGAGGAGTAGCAATTATGGGCTTTCAGGCGGGAACGGTTGCGGGAGATGGCGTAAAGCACCCGGGTCACCCCTTCATTAATCTTATCCCGCACGACATAACGGACGAACAGCGTGGCCAGTATAATCCCGATCACCGGGTAGATCAGGTAAAACAGGCTGTAGGAATCGACCGCAAACCAACTGGTCAACCCATATTTAATGCCGTGAAGCAGTCCTTCGAAAATTAACGTGGCAATGCCTACGATCAACCCCACCACGAAAGCCAGCATCAACATCAATTGACGCTCGGACCATCCGTTGGTCCGGAGGGTCAGGTAGCGGTAAAATATTTCGAGTTTTCGGGCTGCCATGAGAGCGGGATTTCGATTGAAATTCAGCCCAAAATTACGATTTTTTTCCTTTCTTCCATAGCTGATAGGAATTCAGCACATTCTGCCATAAAATATAAGCCGCAGGACCTACCGAGGCCACCGGACTCAGGTAAATCTGCGACATCCAAATCGCCAGAACCGTATTTTTCTGCATTAGGGCCTGTCCCGCGGAAACCGGATCTCCCGCCC
>JAJQAW010000183.1:4767-10161 GCA_021203585.1 Rikenellaceae bacterium | reverse complement strand
GCCCCGGGCACGATGAACAATTCTTTGTTGTCGCCGGTGAGCGCTTGGAAGGCATCCTCGCCGAAATAGCGGGAATGAGCCTCTTGGCCATGGACGATCAATACCGGACGGCGGATTTCATCGGCATAGGATAACTGCCGGGTATTGATAAAGGAAAGCGGGGAAGTAGCGTTCCACCCGTCGGTCGAATTCAACGAACGCGCATGGTAGCCCCGGCCGGTTTTATAATAAGCGTGATAGTCCCGAATAAACGGCGGCGCATCTTCCGGCAAGGGATCGACCACGCCGCCGCCCCGGGTGTAAGTTCCGTTACGCGCATCGACGGTGCGCCGGGCATTGAGTTGCTCACGCAGATGGTGTCGGGCCTGGGCATCCATCGAATCGTTGTAGCCGTAGGCACTGACCCGGCTCATATCGTACATTGTGGAGGCAACCGTAGCTCGGATGCGGGTATCCAATGCGGCGGCGTTGAGAGCCAATCCGCCCCAGCCGCAGATGCCGAGGATGCCGATGCGTTGCGGATCCACCTCATCCTGCAAAGCGAGAAAATCTACGGTTGCGCTAAAATCTTCGGTATTGATATCGGGAGAAGCCACGTAACGGGGTTCTCCCCCGCTCTCTCCGGTATAGGAGGGATCGAAAGCCAGGGTGACGAAACCGCGCTCGGCCAAAGTTTGCGCGTATAGTCCGGAGGATTGTTCTTTCACCGCACTGAACGGTCCGCAGACCGCCACGGCGGCTTGTGGGCCTTCGGCGCTTTTCGGCCTGTACAGATCACCCGTCAGGGTGATACCGAAGCGGTTGGTAAATTGTACTTTTCGGTGGATCACCCGCTCGCTGGGCGGAAAGGTCTTATCCCATGCCGTGGTAAAAGCCGGTGTCTTCATCATGGATTGCGTTTGACACTTGGAATAACCCCAGAGCGGGAGAATACTCCCGATAGCCAGGATTCGACATTCCGTTGTTTTGTTCATGGACTTGATTTTTAATTCTTATGCATTCGGAGCAAATGTAAACCAAAAGCCCCACAACCCTTTGGTTGTGAGGCTCAATCTCTTTTGCTCTGAAGTTCAATCGTTTCTGGCTACTCTCTCCGTATGGCAGAAGGCGGAATTCCGAACTGTTTTTTAAACGCTGTGGTAAAATGGGAAGCGTTTTTAAATCCTACATCCGCATGAACCTGCTGGACTTTGGCTCCTGTGGACTTCATTTTTTCAAAGGCTACCTCGAGTCGTTTTCGGATCAACCATTTTTGAGGGGTAAGTTCACTCACTTTTTTGAAGTCCCGCTTGAAAGTGGCCAGGCTGCGGCCGGTGAAATGAGCCAACTCTTCCAACGTAAATTCATACATGTAATTCTGATTCAGAAAATCCAGGATGTCGATTTTCCACGGCTGGGTGAAATCGAATACAGTCGGGGCGAACCGTTCATTCATATGCAGCAATACCAACAGTTCCTCTTTCAGCTTGAGCCGCATCAAATCCTCCTTCGGTTCGACCGAGGGGTCGAAATAAGGAATCATCGAACTGAAAAGGCTTTCGATTTCCGGTCTGCGAGGTAGTTTGACCCCGCTTTCTTTCCATTTGGGGATATTCTCGGACCATGGC
This sequence comes from Rikenellaceae bacterium, assembly GCA_021203585.1. Lineage (GTDB taxonomy): Bacteria > Bacteroidota > Bacteroidia > Bacteroidales > Rikenellaceae > JAJQAW01. The sequence goes on along the minus strand of JAJQAW010000183.1, from coordinate 8,554 downwards.
TTCTTATCCGGCATCCGATACATCTCCCGCAGAAATTTGCGGGTGAAGTTCAGAAAAATGCCGCAATATTGCTCGCCCTCGAGTGGCTTCTTAGTCAGCATTAGGCGGTGATCCCGGCGGATGAACACACATTCTCCTTGACGGACGCGGGTTTACTTTTTCCCGTCGTCCAGGATCATTTCGCCCGAATAGACATAATTGAGCGCGTGGTCGCGCGATTGGTGTGAGCACGAGGTTTCATCGTTAAAATAACAGGTGAAAAAGATATCCGAATACCGGAAAGGTTTCCCGCCGGACGATTGCGAAGGTATGTTCTCTGCCATGGGTTCGATTTTAATAACAAATATACGGTAAAAATGGGAGTGCTACCTTGCTCTTCGGCTCAAATTTCTTTTCTCTGCGGTTCGTTTCCCGGCTTTTTCAAGAGCAGATCGAACCCGGCTCCATGGGTAAAATCAGGAAATTCACTGCGGGCTTTCTATTGCTCCCGGACCATGTGATAATCGCGAATGGCAAGGACCTCGGTCGACACTTCGCCGAGTATTCCCGCCATGGCTTGAACACCGGTCTGAACTTTGACAAAATCGATAAACTTCAACTCTACTGGTTGGCCGGCTGCATGGACCGCATCGCTGATCCGGAAGGTATTCGGGCCATAATTATCCGCATATGCCCAATCGTACGGGGCGTTGTACCAGCCGACCCCGTCGATGTAGGAAGTTCTGCTCTCCAACCGGGTACCCCGAAGCGTATAGGAATCTTCTTCCACCCCTAGGGATCGTAACTATCCAGGGGATGCAACAAATTCCACTCCACGTATCCGTTATTTCCCTGATCGTCTTCCCAATAGATGCTGGAACGAGCATTTTGCGGGCGATAGTAAGTGACCGCATCATTCTGGATGGAGGTCCTTATCCCCAACGGTAAATAGTACACGAAATCTTCGGAAATGAGGTCCGGATGGAAAATCCGGATCAGATCGCGAAGATGGAGATCGGGATTCACCAAGCCGGATTCCCAAAAATCGTTTCCTCCGGCGGCATTTACCCGCCGGGTACAGTTATACACCCGGTCCTGTGGGACACGCCGGGTATTGGCGAATTTCGGAAAACCTTTTTTTTAGTTCCTCCAGGCTGTTGAAACTGCTCTGCGTTAACCCACACATCCGCTCGAGCGGTCAGCCGATAAGCCTCCTCCAAAACGACGGGCAGGGAGCGGCTGGAGTTCCCGGCGCGATCGATTCCGTATAGACACCGCATCCGACTCAAGCGAGTCCAATCATTTATAATTCAGATTCCCGTCGAAACCCACATCGGCGATGCTCTCCTTGTGGCTCGATACGTACGCATTTGAAAATGTAATCGATACCGAAAAACCCGGCTTCCGATTCCACCGCACCGAGGGCATCCAGCCTCGCTACGTAAGAGGAAGACATGCACACGATGCGCTCGGCATCCCCCGAAGCACCTGCCCATCGAATCGGCCGGTGTTTTATTTCACCTCCTTGGAGACCGTAACCCATTTGTATAATTTATCGTTCCGGCGCACTTTATCCGGTGTTTTTAGCGAACAGCGGACTCCCTGAAGGGCCGTCCCAACCGGTTGCAGCTCCACCCGGATTTCCTCCGCAGTAAATTCCTGGACCCCGGTAGTCTCCCCCAGGATCAGCACCGATTCCCCCGCATCGAGCGGTGTGGCTTCGATCAGAATTTCGGCTACCCCCAGCTGGGAAAAGTAATTGGTCACCTTGCCCACATAAACTTTTCGCCGGGTCGCCGAAGAGCCGTAATTCCGGCTCCATTGACCGAGCGGCTGCCCCAGGTAATACCCGCCCCAGAAACCCCGATTGAAGACCTCGGCAAGCCTCTCTTTCCAGGCCCGCCCCTTCTGTGGAGTATAACTCCCTTCGGCAATCGCATCCAACGCTTCGTTGTAGCATTGGCACACCCGTTTTACATATTCGGCCGAACGAGCGCGTCCTTCGATTTTCAATACCCGCACTCCGGCATCGATGATTTCATCCAGAAAATCGATCGTACAAAGATCTTGGGGCGACAGGATATAGGGATTCTCGATCTGAAGCTCGGCTCCCGTTTCCCGGTCCTGTACCCGATAGCTTCTGCGGCAAATCTGCCGGCAGGACCCCCGGTTGGCCGATTGCGCTGCATCGTGCAGACTGAGGTAGCATTTTCCGGAAACGGCCATACACAAGGCCCCGTGACAAAACAACTCGATTTTCACCGGTTCACCGTGCGGACCGCGGATATCCCGTTGGTGAATTTGCCGGTGAATGCGAGCGATCTGCTGCAAGGTAAGCTCCCGGGCCAATACCATGATATCCGCGAAAGCGGCGTAAAAGGCTACGGTTTCGATATTGGATACATTCAACTGGGTGGAGATATGAACTTCCAGACCGATCGATCGGGCATAAAAGATGGCCGCCTGGTCCGAAGCGATCACTGCGCTCACCTGTTCGGCGCGGGCTCGATCCAGGATGGCCCGCATCTGCGGAAGGTCTTCGTCGTATAGAATGGTATTTACGGTGAGGTAACTTTTCAGACCGTTTTCCCGGCAAATGGAGACAATACGGGCCAAATCGTCCAACGTGAAATTGGCTGAAGATACCGATCGCATATTGAGCCGCTCCACTCCAAAATATACCGAATCGGCGCCTCCTTGAATCGCACCCATCAGGGATTCGTAGGAACCTACCGGGGCCATTATCTCTATTTCTCTGCGGTTCATGGTCTATTATACAAGGATAGGGCGATTACCGGAACATGGAAAAAATTAAAGCCGGAGCAGGTTCAAATAAAAATCCTCTTTGGCTCGCATTCGCCGAGCCTGCTCCGGGGTCTTATCCGGATAACCGCACAGGTGAAGGATTCCGTGGATGATGACACGGTGCAATTCATCGAGCAGACTCACTCCGTATTGCTCGGCATTGTGGCGGACCGTGTCCACGCTGATGAACAAATCTCCGCAAAGGCCATTTTCCTGCCCGTAATCGAAGGTAATAATATCGGTATAATAATCGTGATTCAGGTGCTGCCGGTTCAGTTGTAGCAGGTAGTCGTCCGAGCAAAAGATGATACTGATCTGGCCGGATTTCCGGCCCTCCGCCCGGATCGTTTCTTGAATCCAACGGTTCACTTTACGCCGGTTGCCGAATTTCAGCGTACAGGCTTCGGTATAGTAGTGGATAGCCATAGTTCGCGACCCATTATCTTCTCAACCACTGCTCCGGGTTCACGAATACCGGCGGGTAATTGGCAGCGTCCGAGATGGAAAAGTTCAGGATATAATTTTCAGCGTTGTCGCCCGAATAGACTTTACCGATCAACTGGTTGGTAGCCACTTTATCCCCGGTTTTTACGGCTACGGTTTCCAGGTTGGTGTAATTGGTGAAATAATTACCGTGCTGTATGATCACCACATTGCCCAAACCGGGCTGTAGAAAGATGCGGTATACTTCCCCTTCGAAAACGGCGCGCACATTGGCTCCGCGTTCGGTAGCCAGGGTAATTCCGGGTTGATTTTTTTCCACATTCGGGTTGTTCGGGTCTTTGTGCCGCCCGAATTTGTCGATCACCACGCCTCCGCTCACCGGGTACGGCATCCGGCCTTTGTTCTGATCGAACCGCCCGGTCAGGGCGATGATCACCTCCTCTTCCGCCTCCGTGCGCGGCGTTGTTTGCATACGCCGGGCCTCTTCGGCGATGATCCGCTGCACTTGATCCTGCGCATTTTTCAATTGCCGGCTTTGCTGGTCCAGCTTTTGATCATA
>JAJQAW010000183.1:3147-4757 GCA_021203585.1 Rikenellaceae bacterium | reverse complement strand
TTCTTCGGCCAATTTATTCAATTCCCGGTTCCGATTCTGCACCGTAGCGGTCAAACTGTCTCGCCGAGCCCCGAGCAGCAACAAATCGGCCTGAAGTACTTGCGAGACGGAGTCGATCTGCTCCGCTTTTTTTTCCCGCATAGCGGTGTACCGCTTGATGTAGAATACCCGTTGAGTCATATCGTTAAAATCTTCGGCAGCGAACAAAAAAGCCAGCGCGGTATGGGTCTGCCTGCTTTTGTAGGCGGCCCGAACCATGGCGGCATAATCACTTTTCAAGGCAGCCAGTTCCTGCTCCATGCGTTCTACGGCTTCCGTTTTAATATTCACTTCCCGGTTGATCAGGCGAATTTGATTGTCTAAAGTGGAGATGATTTCCTTGCGGTTTCCGATATTTTTGAGCACCAACTGTAGCTGACTCCGGTTGTTTAAGCGGTCCGCTTCGGTTCTTTGGAGCAGGTTGGTCGTGGCCTGGATATCCTCTTCGAGCGTACGAATATGCTGCCGCAGTTCTTCCACCGATTGTTGACTCCAGGCGGCCCCAAAGTACAGCAGGGTAAAAAAGCATAGGGTTGCAATTCGTTTCATGGCTGTTTATCTTCGATTTTTTTAAGGCGTCGTTCGATTTCCTGCGGATCGTATCCGTGGTCCAGCGCCCGTTTCCAATAGGTCGAGGCCATGAAATATTCGCCCAACTCGTAGAGAATGTCCCCGTAATGGATCAACAGTTCTTTGCTTCCGTCACGATCCAGCGCCACCGCTTGCTGTAGGGCTTTTTTGGCCTCTTCATACCGCCCCAGTTTATACAATATCCACCCGTAGGTATCGATGTAAGTCGGATTTCCCGGCTCCAGTTCGATCACCCGGCCGATCATTTCCAGGGCCAATTCCAACTCTCGCTCTTCCAGGCTCAAAAAATAACTGTAGTTGTTGAGTACGTGAATATTATCCGGATCGTACCGGAGCGCTTTCTGGTAATACCGGTAGGATTCCCGATTATCCGCACCGCCATCCAGGGAGTGCAGCATGTCTCCGAAAGTACCCAGCATCAGACTGCGCAGGGAATCGTTTTTCAGATTTTTCAGGGCTCTCTCCGGATCCCTTCCGGTTTGAATCAGGTAATCGCTGTAATTGTAAATGGCGTGTAGATTCTCCGGATCAAATTTCAGAGCCTGCTGGAAATACTTGGCATATTCGGAATTCAAACTGTCCCCGGCCCGAGCGATCTCCCCCATCGAACCGTAGATTACGCTGCGCAGCGAATCCGTAGGAGCGTACCGGAGCGCCTCCTGAAAGGTAGCGATCGATTGATCGTACGATTTCATGTAATACTCCCCGTACCCCTTCGTAAAATACAGGTCGATATCCCCGGGAAATCGTTCCAGCGCCAGCTGGGCATATCGATTCACCGAATCGTTCCTTTCCAGGTAGGCTTCGATCTCGATGATGGTTTTATAATCCTCCAGCGAACTGGCCGCGTTCAGCACATTTTTATAGGTTTCCAGCGCAGTCTCCACATTGCCGCTGTTGATGTGGTGTTCGGCATAAAGTTTGGCCACTTCCCGGTCTCCCGCATATTTTATGGCCAGCGCGGTCACCAAATCGTTGAC
>JAJQAW010000183.1:0-3137 GCA_021203585.1 Rikenellaceae bacterium | reverse complement strand
TTTCGCGATTTGCCGGTTCGATGGTCTTGTTTTGTTAGTATGCATGAAGATCTAGGGTTTCTTTACCGGTACCCGCGTAAAGGTCGCCCAGGACGACGAAATTCCGATAATCGTACGGAGAATTCCGAGTCAACAACTCCGTCTGTTCGATAGCCCGGTCGATCATACCGGTTTGTATCAACAACTGCCGCTTGTAGGAAGAGAGTTCCTCGATAAAGCCAAAACGCATTTCAGCGGAGTCTAACAGGGTCAGCGCCGCATACGGATATCCCGTTTGTTCGTAAAGGGCGGCCAGGTACCGGTAATTTTCCGGATCGTTAGGAGCCAACCGCGCGATCTCGTCATACACTTTCCGGGCCGGGCCGTACTGTCCCGAGACGATGTAAATGCGACCCAACTGCTGCTTATACCAGATATTGTCCGGATCGATTTCATTGGCTTTTAAGCTATATTGCAACGACTGCTCGATATCGGTCGGAAAAAACAGTCCGGACAATTCGAAATAGGACGGAGCATGGAGCGAGTCGTATTCCAGCGCCGTTTGAAAACCGGCCATCGCACTCGGATAGTCGTTGTAGATACTTCCGGCCCGTATACCGTAAAGGTAATAGTAAGAGGTGAGTTGCCGGGGCGTATAATGCGCATCCGGAGGCGGAATTTCCAGCGGGGCAGCTCCCTGGGTGTCCGCACCGGTAGCCGCCGCCGGCCGGGTAACGGTACAAGCTGAAAAAAAAGTGAGGATCCCCAGCAGCAATATGTCGGTACGGATGTTCATTCCTTGTTTTGGTGTTCTAAATTCGGTATGCGGTAAGCGCAAGATTCCCGTGAAGGAGACCTTCCGATGATAACAACAACGTACTGTACGCCCGTTAAAGTATCCGGGCAAAGCGGCACCGGTTAAATCACCGAATCGAACTGGCTGAGAAACCGCAGATCGTTCTCGAAATACAGGCGCAGGTCCCGTATCCCGTATTTGAGCATGGCAATTCGCTCCACGCCCATGCCGAAGGCGAATCCCGTATATTTTTGGCTGTCGATTCCGCAAGCCTCCAGTACATGGGGATCGACCATGCCGCAGCCCATGATTTCCAACCAGCCGGTCCCTTTACACACGTTACAGCCGGCACCCGCGCAGAGATTGCAGGATACGTCTACCTCGGCCGAAGGCTCGGTAAAAGGGAAATAGGAAGGACGAAAGCGGATTCGAGCCTCTTCGCCGAACATTTCTTTGGCAAAATAGAGAATCGACTGCTTCAGGTCCGCAAAGGAAACATTTTCATCGATGTACAACCCTTCGACCTGATGAAAAATACAGTGCGCCCGGGCCGAAATGGCCTCGTTGCGGAAAACCCGGCCGGGACAAATGACACGGATGGGCGGCTGTTGGTTCTCCATGATCCGCACTTGGATGGAACTGGTATGGGTGCGCAGCAAAATCTCATTTTCTTTATCCACAAAGAAAGTATCCTGCATATCGCGTGCCGGATGCTCCGGTGCGAAATTCAGGGCAGAGAAAACATGCCAGTCGTCCTCGATTTCCGGACCCTCGGCTACCGTGTACCCCAGCCGTTTAAAAATCTCCTCGATCTGGTTTTTGACCAGGGATATGGGGTGCCGCGTGCCCAGCCGGTCATTGCTCCCGGGACGGCTAAGATCATCGTTCCGCTGCTCCGTGTCGGCATTTTCCCAGTCGGCTTTCAGCGCGGCGATCTTATCCTGCACCGCCATTTTTAAGGTATTGATTCTACCGCCCAGCTCTTTTTTCCGGTCGACCGAAACCTGTTTAAATTCTTCAAACAGGGCATTCAATGCTCCTTTTTTCCCGAGCATACGGATCCGGAATTCCTCAATTTCGGCGGACGTAGCGGGTTGGAAGGCCTGAACCGTCTCCAGCAGTTGGTTGATTTTATCGATCATGGTTTTATTTCCTGTCTGTATACGTATTATCTTCGTTTGACCGTAACACTCTTGATAAAGATATCGCGGCGCGGACGGTCTTTGTAATCGGTGGGTACCTGGTGAATCTTCTCCACAGTTTTCATGCCCCGGGTAACCCGGCCGAAGACGGTATAAGCGCCGTCCAGATGCGGAGTTCCACCGAGGGTCCGGCACACCGCCTCCCGTTTGGTGGAAAGAGCGGCTCCGTTCTGCGAGCGAGCCTGCAGCAGGGAATCGGTCTGAATCTGACCGGTCACGATGTAAAATTGCGACCCGGAGGATTCCCGCTCCGGATTCACATCGTCGCCGGCTCGAGCCGCTGCCAGGGCTCCCCGGTGGTGAAATAATTCCGGACGGATTTCAGCCGGCACCGGTTCTCCGGCATTGGTGCCCCCGTAGACGGCGGTCATCATCGTGTTTTTACTGGTTGGATCGCCGGCCTGAATCATAAAATTTTGGATCACCCGGTGAAAGATAACCCCCGTATAGACCCCATTCTAGGCATGGGCGATGAAATTATCCCGATGCAGCGGCGTTTGGTCGTACAGCATCACATCGATCACGCCGGCCGAAGTTTTAATCCTCACCCGGGTCCGCCCGGACCCGCTGGCGGCAATCGTCTTGTGGGCCGCCTTCAGTTCGCTTTTGGAAGGTCCTTTCGTTTTCGCTGATAAATCGTTATCTTGCAGGCCGAAAAGGGCTATAAGCACCAGCAGTGAAATTCTTCTCATATCTATCGTTCGTGAGTTTCTCTGTATCGGGCCGAAGCGGCGGATGGAAATTTTCCGCAAAATCCCGCTACGGCAACGGACAAAGATAAGAAGTTATAGCCAAATGCCAATAAAAATTAGGGAATGAAAAGGTTAGTGATCCTCGTTTTCATCTTATCGTACGTTCTTTCCACCGGCAAGGCGCAACGCGTAGGCGTCGTCTTCAGCGGCGGAGGGGCCAAGGGACTTTACCATATCGGCATCCTCAAAGCCCTGGAAGAAAACGACATTCCGATCGACTACATAGCCGGAACATCGATGGGAGCCATTGTAGCCGGATTGTACGCCATCGGATACAGCCCGGACGAAATCGCCGCCCTGTTCCTCTCCGATCAGATCAAATTGTGGATGAGCGGACGCATCGAAAGCGAATATTTCTTCTATTTCAATCGGATGCAGCCGCAGCAGGAAATGGTTACCCTGAACCTC
>JAJQAW010000231.1:7176-10204 GCA_021203585.1 Rikenellaceae bacterium | reverse complement strand
ATAAACAACACGTGTTCGGTTTTTATGTGGGGCTGGCACTCATTTTTGCGCTTATGATGGCCGTATCCGGATTCCGGAAAGCAAAAAATGAAACAAAATAGAATAAAATAACCGGAGGGATTTCATCGCCCCCTGAAGCTCTAGTTTCAGTAACCCGTTCCTTCATCGATTTTTGAGCGGTCGCTTATATGGAATTCGTAACGATTTTTTCTCGGACACTTTTTCAGTATCGGTATTAGCGGATAGTTTTTAAAAGCAAGAAAAAGTCTTTACTACTTTTTCCGCACCCGACACAGGAAAAAGTTCATCCCTATGCCCGCCATATACCATCGGCCGATTCCGTGTAACCATCGGATGGACCATATCTTGATCCAAAAACAACTGGGAGAGATGATACTGCGTTTGGAACGCTCGGCGAATCCGTATGAAGGAGGTTCCGGAGGGGAGTATACCCGGCAGAAATTTTGTACCTTTGCCACGCTATGAGCGACTATAGAAACATATCGATCAAAAACCGCAGAGCTACCTTCGATTACGAAATCCTGGATACGTACGTAGCCGGAATCGTACTGACGGGCACCGAAATCAAATCGATCCGCCTGGGAAAAGCTTCGCTGGTGGATTGTTATTGTTATTTCTACCGGGGTGAACTGTACGTTCGCGGGATGAACATTTCCGAATACCATTGGGGGACCTACAACAACCACCAACCCAAGCGGGACCGTAAGCTGTTGTTGAATAAAAAAGAACTCCGTAAACTGGAACGGATCACTCAGGATAACGGCATAACCATTGTCGGTCTGACGCTTTTTGTCAATGAAAAAGGTTTGGCCAAATTACGGATCGGCGTGGCTCGCGGCCGCAAGAATTACGACAAGCGCGAATACATCAAAGAAAAAGATACCAAACGGGAAATGGACCGTCTGATCAAACGCTGAGCATTGCATGGAACGGATCGACCGGCAGATTACCTACCTCAAAGAATTCATGACCGAAGAGCGTTTTCAGGTGCTCCGTAGAGCGATAGACCTGCGCACCGATTACATGACGGTCTGCCTGGAGAATATCTTCCATCCGCAGAATGCCAGCGCGGTCATCCGCAGTTGCGAAGCCTTCGGAATTCAACACGTGCATGCGGTGGAAGTGTTGACCCGATTCAAACCCAATGTCAATATTGTGCGCGGTACCGACAAATGGGTCGATATTCATCGCTACCGGAGCGCGAACGCGTTCGTCGAGCTGATCGATGCTTTACGAAGCCAGGGATACCGCATTGTAGCCACTTCTCCCCAAATCGAAGACACTACCCCGGAAGCCTTCGATGTGACTCGGGGCAAATTCGCTCTTTTCTTCGGGACCGAACATGCCGGAATTTCGGAGCAGGTTCTGCAGCGGGCGGATGAATTTATCAAAATCCCGATGTACGGCATGGTAGAAAGCCTTAATATCTCGGTATGCGCCGCTATTCTGTTGTATATGCTCTCGCAACGGGTTCATACGGAAGTCGAAAACTGGCAACTCTCGGAAGCGGCCCGGAAAGAGTACCTTTTTCGGTGGATGATGGAATCGGTCAAAGACAGTAAGCGCATCCTGGAACGATTCGATCCCGCTGATCCACGCGCTATCCTTTCGGAGTGAAAAGGCGAATATCCGGGGATAACGTTCCTCCGAGATTGTCCATACCCGATGGGCCCCGTTCAGTAGACCGGATTATCCCGAAGCGGTGATCCGGACCCGCTCGGTCGTAACCGCCGCGGAGAAACTGCGGTAAAAAATTTGAGTATTAATAACCCTTACGTTATGAAACCATTGCGTCAACTTTTTTTGGAACACGTCGGCCAGACCTCGGCCAATCCGCTGGCCGTGGAGATCGAACGTGCCGAAGGGATCTATCTCTATGGCCCCGATGGAAAACGGTATACCGATTTGATTTCCGGTGTCTCGGTGAGCAACGTAGGACATGGGAATCCGCAGGTGGTGGAGGCGGTATGCGCCCAGGCCCGTAAATACATGCACCTGATGGTTTACGGTGAGTTGGTGGAATCCCCGCAGGTTTTATACGCCCGAAGAATCGTCGCTCATCTTCCGGATTCTTTACAATCCGTATATTTCGTCAATTCCGGCAGTGAAGCGGTGGAAGGGGCTTTAAAACTGGCCAAACGGGCCACCGGACGAACACAGCTGATCGGATTTGAAAATGCCTATCATGGCAGTACACACGGTGCGTTGAGTGTGATGGGGGGAGAATATTTTCGGGCAGCTTTCCGGCCATTGCTTCCGGATGTGGGACAAATTCGCTTCAATTGTCTGCAGGACCTGGAACAGATCACCGAACGCACGGCCGGTGTGATTATCGAACCGATGCAAGGAGAGGCAGGTATCGTTACCGCCGATGCATCGTATTTAAAAGCGCTCCGGGACCGGTGTACGGAAACGGGCGCCCTGTTGATTTTCGACGAGATTCAAACCGGTTTCGGCCGGACGGGATACTGGTTCGCTTTTCAAAAACTGGGAGTGGTTCCCGACATCCTGGTTCTGGCCAAATCGTTGGGAGGAGGCATGCCGTTGGGTGCATTCATTTCCTCCCGGGAACGGATGAGCGTTTTGCAGACCGATCCGCCGTTGGGTCACATCACCACTTTCGGCGGCCATCCCGTATCGTGTGCGGCCGGGTTGGCCGCCCTGGAATTTCTGGAAAGTTCCGGATTGGTTGAACAGGCGGAACAAAAAGGTGCGCTCTTCGAGTCTTTGCTCTGCGGCCATCCGTGCATCCGGGAAATTCGCCGCTGTGGATTGATACTCGGCGTGGAAATCGGGAATGAAAACACCGTGCAGCGGTTAATTCGGGATTTCGTGCACAAGGGTTTGCTGCCCGATACTTTTCTCTGGCGCGAAACCGCTTTTCGCATCGCCCCACCGTTGATTATTCGGGAAGCGGAAATTCGGGAAACGGCGGAGGTTATTCTCGCCTGCCTGGATCGGTTGGCCTGAGATGTCCCTGCCCCCCCCGCGGCCCGCGATGCATTTG
>JAJQAW010000231.1:0-7166 GCA_021203585.1 Rikenellaceae bacterium | reverse complement strand
CTTCCATGGATCCACAGGAAAAAATATAAAAAATCCCCCCGGAGCATTCGCTTCCGGGGGGTGTTTTTTGAAAGGCAACCGCTCAGAGAGCGTTCGAATTATTCTTTGATTCCCTTTCTTTTCATCAAATCGTAAGCCACCGGTGTGGAAACGAAGATGGAAGAGAAGGTACCGATGATCATGCCGCACAACAGGGCGAAAACAAAGCCTCGGATCACCTCTCCCCCGAAGATGAAGATGGCCAGCAGCACGACGATCGTGGTTCCCGACGAGTTCACCGTACGGGCCAGGGTCGAATTGACAGCGGTATTGATGTTATCTTTCAAACTTCGTTTGGGGTAATTGCGGCGTTCTTCCCGAATACGGTCGAAGATCACCACCGTATTGTTGATCGAGTAACCGATAATGGTCAGAATGGCAGCGATAAAGGACTGGTCGACATCCATGTTGAAAGGCAGCAGGCCGTGCAGCATGGAGAAAATACCGATGGTAATCAGCGTATCGTGCAACAGGGCTACGACACCGCCCATAGCCCACTGCCAGCGTTTGAATCGTACGGCGATATAGATGCCGATCACGATCAGGGCAAAGACGATGGCGATGACCGCATTACGGGTAATGTCGCTGGCCACGCTGGGACCGACCTTGTCGGCCGAAATAATTCCGTAATCATTGGTAGCCGTCGTTTCGAATTCGGCATAACTCAGAGGAGTTCGATAAAGTCCCCCAAGAGCTTCGTACATCATCCGGTTTACTTCGTCCGTCACATCTTCTCCCTCCTCGTCGAACCGGTATTGGGTGATAATGCGGAATTGATGCTGCTCGTCCGCACCGTATTGCTTCACCTCCATGCTCTCCTCGAACACGTCACTGATGACATCCCGGACCTGTTGAGCCGTCACATCCTGGTCGAAACGAACCACATAGGCACGTCCTCCGGAGAAGTCCACCCCGTAACTCATTCCCCGGACCGCCAGCGAAACAAAGGAAGCCAGCAACAGAATTCCGGAAACGATGTACGTAATTTTTCTTTTGGATATGAAGTCGATACGGGTATTTGCCAGGAAATTCCGGCTAAAATTATTGGAGAAGGTGATGTTTCTTTTGCGCTTGAGCATGCCTTCGAAGAACATCCGGGTGATGGAAATCGAAGTGAACAGCGAGGTCAAAATACCGATAATCAGGGTGGTAGCGAATCCTTGCACCGGACCCGATCCGAAGACAAAGAGAACGATACCGGTGATCAGCGTGGTGATCTGTCCGTCCAGAATGGCCGAGTAGGCGTTTCCATATCCGTCTTTAATGGCTTGAGCCACGCTTTTGCCTGCCCGCAATTCTTCTTTGATCCGTTCGTAAATGATCACGTTCGCATCGACCGCCATTCCCATGGTCAGCACGATCCCGGCGATACCGGGCAAAGTCAGCACGAACCCGAAGGAGGCGAACACCCCGAACAGGAAGAACAAGTTTGTAATCAGGGCAAAACTCGCCACCCAGCCCGCTTTGTTGTAGAACAGGATCATGTAGATCAGGATCAGCACGAAGGCGAACAGGAAGGAGGTCATACCGGCATTGATGGATTCCTGTCCGAGGGAGGGGCCGACCACCGCTTCCTGTACAATGCGTGCGGGAGCCGGGAGTTTGCCCGATTTGAGCACGTTGGCCAGGTCGCGTGCGTCGTTGATCGTGAAATTTCCGGTGATTTGGGATTGGCCGCCGCTGATTTCATTATTTACACGGGGTGCGGAATAAACGTATCCGTCCAAAACGATGGCAATGGATTTGCCGATATTATCGGCCGTCAACCGGGACCATTTTTTGGCCCCTTCCATATTCATGGACATGGATACTTCATAGCCTCCGAATTGTCCCGGGTTCTCGCGGGCGTCGGTCACATATCCCCCGTCCAGCGGAGCCATGCCGTCGCGGGTATTTTTACGGATGGCGTATAGTTCCACCATTTCTTGGGTCCGTCCGCTGTTGTCGACGGTGACTTTTTCCGGCTTGACGCCCCACATCAGGGCCAGATCGCGCGGGAACATCGCTTTTACCTGCGGCAGGTTGAGGTATTGATTCACTGTCGCCGTATCGGCGGGGAATGCGCGGCCCACGACCGCACCGTAGCCCTCCGGCATCGGAACCAGCTTGGAAAGCAACGGGAATTCCCGTTCGTACGCCTCATCGGTGGAGGAATCCTCTTCCGATGCTGCTAGTTGATCCAGCAGGGATTGTTCTGCGGACTCCACGGCCTGTTCCGGAGTTTCGCCCGCAGCCATAGCTTGGGCGGTCTCTTCCGTTTCAATCTCTTCGGTCAGGGTTTGCGAACCGGATTGTGCCGCCTGATATTCTTTGATATAAGCATTGGCCTGGTACAGCGCCGGAAGGATTTCCTGGTTGTCGTAAGTGGCCCAGAATTCCAGGCTGGCCGTTCCCTGGAGCAGTTTACGAACCCGTTCGGGTTCTTTGACACCGGGAAGCTCCACCAATATACGGCCGGAATTTTCCAACCGTTGAATGTTGGGTTGGGCTACCCCGAAGCGGTCGATACGGTTGCGCAATACGTTGTAGGAATTCTCGATGGCCGAGTTGGCCTGATCGTGAAGAACCCGTACCACTTGGGCATTACTGCTTTCCGGAGTCACGTATTCGCGCAATTCCGGGGTATTGAAGATAAAGCTCAGGCGTCCGCCCGGAACCACCTCTTCATACGCTTCGGCAAACAGTGTGATATAATCGCGGGTGCTGGTTTTTGCCCGTTCGGCGGCCATGGCCATGGCCTGATTGAAATTCGGGTCCGGATTGTTGTTGGAGAGGGCTTTGACCACATCCTGGAGCGAAATTTCCAGCATTACGTTCATTCCTCCGCGCAGGTCCAGACCCAGATTCAATTCTTTTTCTTTGGCTTCCTGATACGTGAAGCTGGTGATTCCCAGATTGTATACCTGCTGGGTCTTCATCGAATCGAGGTAATGTTGCTCGCGGCTACTCTGTTCGTTTTCCGGGAATTGGCGGGCATATTCAACCGCCTTTCTTTCGACCCGGTTGGTCACGAAAGTAAACGAAAGCTGATACAGGCACGCGATGGCTAAAATGATCGCAAAAAACCTTATTGCACCTTTACTCTGCATTTTGTGTGTAGATTTTGTTTATTTATTTACGTTTGTTTAGTTGCCAAATAGTTCGCAAATTTACAACAATTCCCGTATAAAACAACAAAAACCCGTGGTTTTTACTGTTTTACTGGCGGCGGGAAAACTAGGCCGGAAATTCCGGATCGAAAATTGAAGACCGGAGAGAAAAGACAAACGGAAAACGATGGAAAAACATGATTTTATGCGGCGGGCGGTGGAACTTTACCGGCAAAGTATGGAGCGGGGAGGAGGTCCTTTCGGAGCGGTGATCGTTCGAGACGGGGAGATTATCGCCGAAGGCTCCAACGGGGTTACCCTGCACTGCGATCCGACGGCTCATGCCGAAGTGACGGCTATCCGGCAGGCCGGCCGGCGCCTGAAAAATTTCGACCTCGGCGGATGTGAAATCTATACCTCCTGTGAACCGTGTCCGATGTGCTTGGGTGCCATCTATTGGGCCCGGCTGGATAAGATTTACTACGCCAACGACCGCCAAGACGCCCAGAAGGCGGGTTTCGACGATTCCTTCATTTACGGCCAAATCGGCCTTCCACCGGAAGAACGCAGCGTGGGTATGGAAAAATTTACGACCCGCAGGCCGAAAAGGTATTTACGGAATGGATCGGGAAAGAGGACAAGATCTGCTATTGATCCTAATCTTTACTGCAGGCAAACCTGGCGGTATCCGGCGGCTGCTCCACCAGGCGTTCGATCGGTGCCCACCGAACTCCGAGCGTGGCGCCCTTCGGTGAGGGGAAAGCGCGTTCGGTTTTAGTTACCTGTGGTCTGGCCATGGAACGGTGAAAAAGCTTATCTTTGTCCCATGCAATTCAACGACGTAATCGGCCAACAAACGCTCAAAGATAATCTGGTCCGGATGGCGGACAACGGGCGTGTCGGTCATGCCCTGCTGTTCACGGGAAAAGAAGGAACCGGCGCTTTGCCGCTGGCCCTCGCTTTTGCCCGGTATCTCAATTGCGCCCATCCGCAGAACGGCGATTCTTGCGGGAGCTGCGCCTCCTGCCTGCAAATGGAGCAACTGGCTCACCCGGATGTGCATTTCGTATTTCCGGTCAATAAATCCAAATCCGCCGAACCGGTCGGCGGAGCGGACGGTGATAAACCCGTCAGCGACCAGTTTATCGGAAAATGGCGCGCCCAGGTGGGAAAAACCGATCCAAAAGGGTACTTCCATGAACAGGATTGGTACCGTACGATCGAAATCGATAACAAACAGGGAAATATCAGCCGTCAGGAAGCCGACCGAATCATCCGTAAGCTCTCGCTCAAAGCGTTTCAATCCCGCTATAAAATTTTGATCGTCTGGCTTCCCGAGCGGATGAACGACCAGGCGGCCAACGCGCTGCTCAAGATTCTCGAGGAGCCGTGGGAGCAGACCGTTTTTCTGTTGGTTTCGGAATCTCCCGGACGGTTGTTGAAAACGATTCTTTCCCGCACTCAGGAGATCGGCGTACCGGCTATAGCCGCGGAAGATCTCTCCCGGTGGCTGCAGGAACACCGGCAACTCTCCGAAGAGCAGGCCGCCCGACTGGCCCGCATCTCTTTCGGAAATGTGCTGGAGGCCCTGCGGCTGCTCGCATCCGGGGACTCGGAGGACGGCCACTTCGATCGGTTCGTGCAATTGATGCGGCTCTCGTACGAAGACAAACATATGCAGCTGTTGGAGTGGGCTGAAGGGGTAGCCGCTTTGAACCGCGAGAATCAGAAAACTTTTCTGGAAAATACGGTTCGGTTGCTGCGCGACGCTTACATGTTGTCCATGGGGGTGGATCAGGTGGCTTACCTGTATGGCAAGGAGCTGGATTTCTGCCAAAAATTTTCTCCCTTTGTCCATAATCGCAACATCGAAGCGCTCCATATCGAAACCCAACGCGCGGCTGCCGACATCGTCCGCAACGGCAATCCCAAAATTATCTTTACCCACTACGCCCTTACGGTCAGTAAACTGATTACCCGTCTAAAATAAAACAGCCGGCGATTCGTTTGGGTAAATAGAGATAATCAGTAAAAATGCGTAACTTTGCGCCAATTAATTGCTTGAGATGGGATTTATCATATTTCTGATTTGCCTGATTCTGGGGTTTTACCTGCTAAAGTGGTTGTTCCGATGGTGGCTGGCATCACGTTTGAAGAAACTGCAACAGCAGATGGAGAACGCCGGTGCGCAGGGATTTTATAAGCAATACACCTGGTCTTCCGCCCATAAAGCCCGGCGGGAAAATCCTTCCCGCGAAGGCGAAGTGAAAGTGGAAACCGCAGCGGCTCCGAACAAGAAAATACGGGACCGGATCGGGGATTATGTGGATTACGAGGAGGTGGAAGTGCTGAAATAATCCGCTCAAGCGAAGCAAAAATTATGCGACTGATAAGCAATTTTTTCGGCCTGATCGGCAGGTATTTCTTACTCTTAGGCAAGGTCTTTTCCCGTCCGGAAAAGCTCGGAATTTACCGCTGGCGCATTTGGGCCGAAATGTGGAGTCTGGGTTATACTTCGATTGTGATCGTTTTCATTATCTCGGTGTTTATCGGCGGAGTGTGCTGTATCCAAATGGCCTTGAATCTCGAATCTCCTTTTATTCCGAAAGACCTGATCGGCTACGCCACCCGTGAGATTATCGTACTGGAATTCAGCTCCACCATTATCGCCCTGATTTTGGCCGGAAAGGTCGGCTCGAGCATCGCTTCGGAGATCGGTACCATGCGGATCACCGAACAGATCGATGCTCTGGAGATTATGGGGGTGAATTCGGCCAGCTACCTGATTCTTCCGAAAATCATCAGTACCGTCTTGTTTTTTCCCTTCCTGACCATCCTCAGTATGGGGGTCGGTATCTTCGGAGGTTATCTGGTGGTAGCCTTCACGGACATCATGGAAGTAAAGGATTACATGAAGGGATTGCGGTATGCGCTGAACGATTTCTATTTCGTTTACGCGCTGATCAAAGCGGCCGTTTACGCTTTTCTCATCACCTCGATCGCCGGATTTTACGGTTATTTCGCTTACGGGAACTCCCTGGAAGTCGGAAAAGCCAGTACCAAGGCGGTGGTAACCAGTTGCATCGCCATATTGGCATCCGACCTGATCCTCACTCAAATCCTGCTCACCTGATATGATTACGGTTGAACATCTTGTAAAATCCTTTGAAGGCCGCACGGTCATCGACGATATCTCGGCGGTGTTCGAGACCGGAAAAACCAACCTGATTATCGGACAGAGCGGGTCCGGTAAAACCGTCCTGCTGAAATCCATTGTCGGGCTGCATCCAGTGGACAGCGGGTCGATCCTGTATGACGATATTTGTTTCAATACCCTCGACTTTAAAGAAAAAAAGGCGATCCGGCAACATGTGGGAATGATTTTTCAAGGCGGAGCCCTGCTGGATTCTTCGACGGTACTGGAAAACGTAAAACTACCGCTGGACCTGTTTACCAACATGCCGGAAGAGGAGAAAATCGAACGGACTTATTTTTGTTTGGAGCGGGTCAATCTGCCCAATGCCAATAAACTGTATCCTTCGGAGTTAAGCGGCGGGATGGTTAAACGGACGGCTATTGCACGGGCTATTGTGCTCAATCCCAAATATCTATTTTGCGACGAACCCAACTCCGGGTTGGATCCCATGACTTCTATTCTGATCGATAATCTGATCCAGGAGATCACCGAGGAGTACAACATGACCACCATTATCAATACCCACGATATGAATTCGGTCCTGGAGATCGGTGAAAAAGTGATCTTTATTCACCAAGGGAAAAAATGGTGGGAAGGAAACAAGGAAACCATCCTGACTTCCGACAACAAAGAACTCAACGATTTTGTATACGCCTCGGCCATGGCCAAACGGGCCCGGAAGGTAATCCTGAAATAATATCCTCTTTCTTTTTTCCTTTTCCCGGTGGTTGCAGCAGCTGTATCCGGGTATTACGCGCATTCGGATAAGCCGTGTCCTGTAAAAGTATTTCTAGAAATAGTTATTTTTAATAAATCTGTAATCCAACCTCCCGAGTTTTACA
>JAJQAW010000387.1 GCA_021203585.1 Rikenellaceae bacterium | reverse complement strand
ACCGGGTCTTGTCGCAGGCCCTCCCCGTTACGGAAGAATTCCTCGGCCGGAAAGAGGCCCTGGAGCGCTTCAACCCGGACCGTTTACCGGAAGAGGCCGGAGACCGGGTACGGATCGTTCGGATCGGCTCTTACGACGCCTGCCCATGTATCGGTCAACACGTGGAAAACACTTCCGAAATTCCTCCCTTGCGGATTGTATCGGCGGACTGCGCGGAAGGGATTCTGCGGGTACGTTTTAAATTCCATAGCCGATAATCGATACAAGCACAGCTTTTGCATAGCATCCGGATTATAAACCGGATGCTATGTCTTTTTTAACCCCATTGTTTCAGTGGCTGACCAATGAAAAAGGGTACTCTATCGGAGTGCTGATCCTGCGCTTGGCCGCAGGCATTTTCATCATGACCCACGGAGTGGCCAAAATGCAACATTTTTCAGAATTGTCACACTCTTTTGCCGACCCGCTCGGGTTAGGTCCCAAAGTATCCCTGCTGCTGATCATTTTTGCGGAATTCGGTTGCGCGGTCTTCCTGATCGTAGGTCTTTTTACTCGACTGGCCGTTCTTCCGCTCATCTTCGGCATGGCCGTAGCAGCCTTTACCGCTCACGATCTTTCCGTATTTCAAGAAGTCGAATCCCCGCTGCTGTATATGTTCATTTTCATCTCTTTATTCTTTACCGGAGCCGGTCGATATTCGCTGGACCATCTCTGGGGAAAAAGACTCAAACTGGGATAAGCATGGTCAAGCATGGAAATTCGGAGGGTCCGGACCGGCCGGTCGATAATCCGCAATACTCGGAATTTGTCGAGATCAATCCCCGACAGGGAATCACCAGAAGGGATCTGATGAGTGCCGATCTGAACGATGAGGGCTCGAATTACGAAGGTTGGAACGGGATCACCGACATCTGGCCGTCGGAATATGGAGAACTAACGGACGAAACGCAACTACCGAAACCGAACCTAAAAAAATAATCGATTATGCCGTTACACAAAATTAAGGAATTCACGCCGGAAAATGAATACGACACGTACGCGCAATACCCGGCCATGGAAAACATTCCCAAATTCAAAATGCCGGAGGATGTTTCCGATCCCTCGGTGATTACCGATTTGATTCTGGACGAATTGTTGCTGGACGGGAATGCCAGGCAGAATCTGGCTACCTTTTGCCAGACCTATGCCGATCCGTACATTCGGAAGATTATGGATGCCTGCATCGACAAAAACATGATCGACAAGGACGAATACCCGCAGACGGCGGAGATCGAGAGCCGATGCGTTCATATGCTGGCGGCTTTGTGGAATTCCCTGGCCAGTAGTACCACGATCGGCTGTTCGACCACCGGCTCGAGCGAAGCAGCCATGCTGGGCGGTTTGGCCTTGAAATGGCGGTGGCGTAAGAAGCGCCAGGCAGCCGGAAAGCCCAGCGATAAACCCAACCTCATCACGGGACCGGTGCAAATCTGCTGGCACAAGTTCGCCCGCTATTTCGATGTGGAATTACGGGAAATCCCCATGGAGCACAACCGGTTGCTGATGAGTCCCGAAGAAGTAATCAAACGGGTAGACGAAAACACGATCGGTGTAGTGCCCACCTTCGGAGTCACCTTTACCTTGCAATACGAAGATGTCGAAGCCGTATGCCAAGCGTTGGACCAATATGAAAAAGAAACGGGACTGGATATTCCGGTACACGTAGATGCGGCCAGCGGCGGCTTTATCGCACCCTTTATCCAACCGGATCTCCTCTGGAATTTCCGGCTGCCGCGCGTCAAATCGATCAACGCCTCCGGACACAAATTCGGACTTTCACCGTTGGGTGTGGGCTGGGTCGTTTGGCGGGAGGAAAGCGATCTACCGGAAGAGTTGATCTTCAATGTCAATTACCTCGGCGGAGAACTGCCCACATTCGCCCTCAACTTTTCAAGACCCGGCGGACAGATCATCGCGCAGTACTACAACCTACTCCGCAATGGTAAAAAAGGATATGCCCGCATTCAACAGGCTTGTTTGGAGCACGGGATTTACATTGCCCGGGAAGTGGAAAAAACCGGGTTATTCGATATCCTGTACGACGGAAGTTCCGCGATACCGGGAGCGGCCTGGATGTTGAAGAAAGAAGCCGCTCCGGGATTTAACCTGTATGATTTATCCGACCGGATGCGCATGCGGGGATGGCAAATTGCCTCCTATACCCTTCCGGCCAATTGTCAGGATATGGTGATTCAACGAGTCCTGATCCGACACGGATTCAGCCGCGATTCGGCGGAATTATTCATCGCGGACCTGCACCGCTGTATCGATTACTTCCGTAAAAATCCGGCCTGCCACGGACTACCCAACGAACAAAAAGGCGGATTTCACCACGGATAACCGATAACCGACATGGAGAAATTAATTGGCTGTTTTTGTGCTGGTAATGTAAACTATTGCACTGTATCCTAACGTATATCGGAAACCTAAATCTCCGAAGGTGAAAGCCGGGAGAAGTTCTGCAAGTCAATCGTGCCGGACCGCGGAATTTACAATGAATTTTTCCGCGACGGCAAATAGCGGGACGGGAGATGGGAACGTCAACTTGTTGGACGGATAGCAGGCAGTAGATCAAAACCTACGGACGTTCAATGATAAGGTATTCTACTGGCCGGCCGATCGATCTCGAGATTTTTCGTAACACAATCGTGAAACCAGTCAACTTTTACAAAATCGTGTAATTTGAAGCTCAATAAAAAAGAGAACCATGCTCTCATGGTTCTCTTTATTCTTTCTTTTTAAAGTGTTTGCTTCGCAATCCATGCTTTAAAACCTGAGCCGCGACGGGGACTCGAACCCCGGACCCCTTCATTACGAATGAAGTGCTCTACCGACTGAGCTATTGCGGCAAGTGCGGAAAATGAACCTTCCGCGGGTGCAAAAATGAGAAAAATCTGCGAATAATAATACAATTCCGAACTCTTTTTTCGTTCATTTCAGGTATTTTTTAATTTTTCCCCTCCTTCTCCGTGGAATTGGCGCCATGAACATGTACCTCCAATTGCGGGAAGGGAATGGACAGATTCTCCTGCGGGAAGGTGGTATACACCTTTTCATTCAGATCGAAAAAAACACCCCAATAATCGGCCGCTTGAACCCAGGCCCGCACCACAATACGGACACTACTGTCTCCCAATTCTTTCAGTCCGATAAACGGAGCGGGTTGGCTGAGTACCCGGTTATCTTGCTGCAGTAAATTGGATAAAACGGACCGCGCACGGTGGTAATCGTTTCCGTATGCGATTCCGAAAACCCACTCTACGCGGCGCGTGGGTTGTTGCGAATAATTATTCACCACACCGGTAGAGGTCGCCCCATTGGGCAAGTAAATCGTCTTATTGTCGGAGGTCGTGATGACGGTATTGGTGATGGTGATATCGATTACCGTTCCCGATTGTCCCTGCGCTTCGATGAAATCACCTACCCGGAAAGGCTTGAAAAGCAATATCATAACCCCTCCCGCAAAATTCTGCAACGTGCCGCTCAATGCTACCCCGAAAGCCAAACCGGCCGAGGCAAACAGGGCCACGAAGGTAGTGGTCCGGATGCCCAGGATGTAAATCAGAATACCGACCAGCAGAATCCAATAAACCACCCGCAGTAGATTCAGTAAAAATTGAATGACCGTCGGATCGACCTTTCTGCGGACTATAAACTTACGGAGCAGCCGGTCCATCAACCCCACGGCTTTTTTGCCGAAGTAAAATACCACTAGACAGAGCACAAGCTTGATGGCCAAATGCATGATTCCGTGAGTGGCGGATTGCAGCATCTGGTCGAAGGTCATGGCCGAAAACTCCTTGATTTTAGCCGTAAATCCGTAGGATAGAGAATCGGCCATTTGCTGCAGTTCTTCGGCCGATTGCATCAGTAAAAAAATACGCATGAAAGTCGGTATTGGTTTGTCGCCCAAAAGTAATCAAAATCCTCGATTCCATGAAACGCGAATCGGCCGCTTTCGGATTTTCCGGCAAGTTTTTTGCACAGGGTTTTTCTTATCTTTGAAGACTGCAAACCGTTAAAAAATGGAAGTATGGAAAAAATTATCGAGTATTTGCGTGCCGTTCCGGCCTTTTATGTGGCTACGGTCGATCAGAACAACCGTCCGAAGGTTCGTCCGTTCAGTCTGGTGTACGAATTCGAGGAAAAACTCTCGCTGGGAATCAACGATACCAAAGAGGTATACCGCCAATTGGAAAAGAATCCTTACCTGGAAATTTGTGCATTCCAACCCGAGCAGGGTACCTGGATGCGGGTTTGGGGAAAGGTAAAATTATTCAAAAGCCAGGAGGCCAATCGCCGTATATTTGAAACGATGCCAGCCTTGAAGGCGGTGTACGGGGACGAAAAGAACGATACTTTGGTAGCCGTGTCCATCACGGAAGGCCAAGCCGACCTTTACTCCATGGCTTCTCCGCAACCGCAGGAATCGACTCCTTTGAAATCCGCCGAATAACCCTCCCGGCGGTTGTTGCGCGGTAAGGCTGTGGTTACGGTTCAAAGAGTCCTGCATTAAAAAGGTTCCCATTGTAGGAACCTTTTTAATGCAGGACTTCCCGGTATTTTCGCACTTACTCGGGATTTTATCCTTCCCCATCCTTTCCAGTACTCCGACAAAAGGGTAGCGACCCGCAAGAGAGAATCGTACGAAATCCGCAAACCGTTCATTTCCATAAAACAAGCGGGGAAAACTCACTCGGGGTATTTTCCCGCCTATTGCAGGAAAAACGGTTGGGCATAGTGGTAAAGAATCCCCCACAATACAAATCGGGCGCTTTTACCGATCAACATAAATAAAGCCACTTTGCGGGCATTGACTTTGTAAAATCCCAATCCGATCGCCAGGATATCCCCGATGCCGGGCAACCAGGAGAAGAACGCCAGCGTGCTGCCGTATTTATCGATCCGGGCTTTTTGCTTTTGGAGAGTTTCGGGTTTGATCTTAAACCACTTTTGAAGCCATTCCCATTTACCGAGACGCCCCATGTAGTAGGAGATCATGCCTCCGGTCCAGTTCCCGGCGGAGGCCACCAGCACGGACAGTACCGGGTCGGCACCGGTAGCCAACAAGGCAATCAACAAAATATCCGAACTGAACGGAATGATGGTGGCCGCCAAAAGCGTTCCGAGAAACAGACCGATATACCCCAATGATTCCAGCCATTCCATAAACTCCTATTTAGCGTATTTTCCCTTCCACAGTTCTTCCATCCTCCGCTCGATCTCCCGTTCTTTGGGGTTATCTCCCGGGGTATAAAATCGTCTTCCCTCCAGGCCTTCGGGCAGGAATTCCTGCTCGGTAAAATTCCCCTGAAAACTGTGGGCATATTTGTAATCCTTCCCGTAATCCAGTTCCTTCATCAATCGGGTGGGCGAATTGCGCAAATGAAGGGGAACCGGACGGTTGGCCGTATCCCGTTGCACCAAAGATAGTGCCTCATCGATCGCCAGGTAGGCTGCATTACTTTTAGGACTGGTAGCCAAGTAGATGGTAGCTTCGGCAAGCGGTATTCTGCCTTCGGGCATACCGATTTTATGAATGGTTTCGAAACAAGCATTGGCCAGTAGCAGCGCATTGGGATTGGCCAGACCGATATCTTCGGCAGCCAAAATGACCAGCCGTCGGGCAATGAATTTGGGATCCTCGCTCCCGGCGATCATTCGGGCCAGGTAATAGATAGCCGCCTGCGGGTCGCTTCCGCGCACCGATTTGATGAAGGCCGAAATCACATCGTAATGTTGTTCCCCGTTTTTGTCGTACAGCGCAATGTTTTGCTGTAGGCAGTCGGTAATATTCCGATCGTCGATGATGATTTTTCCTTCGGTGGCATTGCTCAAAATGTCCAAAATATTGAGCAGTTTACGGGCATCACCGCCCGAGAAAGTGAATAATGCTTCGGTTTGCCGGACTTCTACCCCCCGCTTCTTGAGTATGGGGTCTTCTGCGATGGCGCGGTCCAGCAGCGTTTCCAATTGCGCAGAATCCATTGATTTGAGGACATAGACCTGGCAACGGGAGAGCAGCGGGGATATCACTTCGAACGAGGGATTTTCGGTAGTCGCTCCGATCAGTGTAATGATTCCCTGCTCGACCGCTCCCAATAGAGAATCCTGTTGGGATTTGTTGAATCGGTGAATCTCATCGATAAACAAAAAAGGGGAACGGGTATTGAAAAATCGCTGTGCTTTGGCTTTTTCGATCACCTCCCGGACATCTTTCACCCCGGCATTTACAGCGCTCAGCGTAAACAACGGTCGTTCCAACGCATGAGCCACCAGCTGCGCGAGGGTAGTCTTCCCTACTCCGGGAGGACCCCATAGGATAAAGGAGGGTACGTTTCCGGTTTCGATAAATCGCCGGAATACCCCGTCTTTACCGACCAGGTGTTCCTGACCGATGTACTCGTCTAAGTTTTTGGGTCGCAGGCGTTCGGCCAGCGGAATATGGGTTTGCATACTATTTCTCCGTATCAGATGCAAAGATAACGGAAATAACCCCGTTTTACTTATTCGGGAATTCGCTTTTATCGAAGAGAGACCATAAAATAACGCCGCCTTTCTCCCGAAGCAGACAAACTGCATCTTCTGCAGCCTTGAAGATTGTCGGACCGGGAGGAGGTAAGCGACGTCGAAAAAATGAAAGAGGATGGCCGGCTTTATTCCCCGTAATGGTAAATCACATGTTGGAATAAATCCGGATGCAAACTATGACCGACCGGACATTGTTTTCCACATAGTTCGATGATTCTTCGGGTTTCGGGATCGTAATCCCGGGGAAAGAAGAACTCAACGCGAATTTCCGCGATCCGGCGCGGCTCGCTGGCCATGACCTTGGTGATTTCCATCCGCGTACCTTCGATGTCGAAACCATGAGTTTGCGCGGAAATTCCCATAATGGTAGCCATACACCCCCCCTAAAGCGGTAGCGACCAAATCCGTGGGTGAAAAGCTCTCTCCCTTGCCGTGATTATCCGTGGGTGCATCCATGGTCAACCGGGTACCCGATTGCAAATGGGTGGCCAAAGTTCGTAAATCGCCTTGGTACACCGCTACTACTGTTGTTACCATACCATTCAAAGTTTAAGGGTAAACCTGTTTTTACCAAAACAAATATACTATTTATGCGCGAATCAAACCCTTTTGCCCTCTTTTTATTTGCCCGCCGCTTCCCTCCCGAAATCGCTCTGTTCCGAGCGATCTCCGTTGGGTATGGAATTTTAACGACCGCTCCTTTACGCTTGTGGGCCGATGACTGAACGTGCCCCCTCTTCCGTGATGGAGCTCTGGCTGTCCAGCCGTGGGAAAAGACGGTCTTAAGGGAATCTTTCGGAACGGTAGGGCTCCCCCGAAGTTCTCGGGTGCAGGAAAAGTAAAGTATCCGCGCAAGGTCATTTTCCACGATTCCAATCTCGGCAAGATTTGTTATCTTTGCACCCGAAAATCGATGCTCATGAAAATTACCTCCGCCACTTTCCGATGCAGCAGTGCCAAAAGCAGTCAATGTCCGGCGGACGGCATTCCCGAATTTGCCTTTATCGGCCGATCCAATGTCGGAAAATCCTCGTTGATCAATATGCTCACCAACCACAAAGGGTTGGCCAAAGTATCCGGAACGCCTGGTAAAACACGCTTGATTAACCACTTTCTGATCAATCACCAGTGGTACCTAGTCGATCTTCCAGGGTATGGTTACGCCCGGGTTTCCAAAAGCGAGCGAAGCACTTTTTCCAGAATCATACTCGATTACATCGAAAACCGGCCGCAAATGGTCTGTTTATTCGTGCTGATCGACAGTCGGTTGGAACCACAAAAAATCGATGTGGAATTTATTCAATTACTGGGAGAAAAAGGGATCTCCTTTGCCCTGATTTTCACCAAAATCGACAAACTGAAATCACAAAACCAGACCCAGTCCCACCTGGCCCGCTATGAACGGTTTTTGCGTCACAGCTGGGAAGAACTGCCTCCCATGCTGGTATCCTCCTCCGAAAAAAAAACCGGAAGGGAGGAAATCCTGACCTTTATCGAAAATTGTCTGGACTCGGTATCGGGAGAGTCAACAATGGAATAAAATTACTAATTTCGCACCCGAATTACAACTGAACCAAAAAACGATCATGGCCATCCATAAAATTAAATTCTTCGCGTGCCGGGAATCCCGTTATCTGGCAGAACAAATTGTCCGCAGTTATGGTCAGGAACTGGGAGATTCGTCCGTACTCGAATTCAGCGACGGCGAATTTCAACCTGCCTACAATGAAAGCATCCGCGGTTGCACCGTATTTATTGTGCAATCGACCTTTCCGCCTGCGGAGAACCTGATGGAACTGCTGCTGATGATCGACGCCGCTCACCGCGCCTCGGCGTACCGTGTGATCGCGGTGATCCCCTATTTCGGATGGGCACGACAGGACCGCAAGGACCGTCCACGGGTTTCGATCGGCGCCAAGCTGGTAGCCAATCTGTTGCGTGCGGCCGGGGTAGACCGGATTATGACCATGGACCTGCACGCCGACCAGATTCAGGGATTTTTCGACATTCCGGTAGATCACCTCTATGCCAGTGGAATTTTCGCTCCGTACATCCAGAGCCTCAAAAGTGAAAACCTGGTGATCGCCGCTCCCGATATGGGAGGGGTAAAACGGGCTAATGCCTACGCCAGCTACCTGAAAACCCCGATGGTGATTTGCCACAAGCAACGGGAAAAAGCCAATGTGATCGGCCATATGACCGTCATCGGAGAGGTGGAAGGAAAGGACGTGATCGTCATAGACGACATGATCGACACGGCCGGTACCATCACCAAAGCAGCCGATATGATGAAGGAAAAAGGAGCGGCGACCGTACGGGCCGTCGTTACGCACCCCGTACTTTCCGGTCCGGCCTATGACCGAATCAATCGTAGTGCGCTGAAAGAGATCATCGTTACCGATACCATCTCGTTAAAGAAGGATGCGGATACGTCCAAATTTACCGTTCTTTCGGTAGCCGACATCTTTGCCGATGTCATCAACCGGGTATACAACTATCAGGAAATCAGTTCCCGCTTTATTTTCTAAGGGCCGGAAAGAAAAAATTGTTTGTCAAAATAAAAAAATGTACTACATTTGCATTCGTTAAACAACGAACCGTATGTTTTAACAGAGTCAGGAGGGATGGGTGAGTGGCTGAAACCACCAGTTTGCTAAACTGACGTACGGGCAACCGTACCGGGGGTTCGAATCCCCCTTCCTCCGCTGAAAAGTAAAGCCAAAAGGTGATCGATGAAAGGTAAACCGTTCAAATTGTAAGATTTGAACGGTTTTTCAGTTTTATCGTTCGAGTAAAATCTCAAAATAAGTCTCCCCCATAGACACGATTCGTTACCGTACCCGTTCGCTAAAATTTCCCGAGGGAGTATGACTTTATGAACTGGGGTTAAATTAGGAAGTTTGCCCATCTACAATAACTCGATTCGAACTGATTAAAAAACGTTGGTAGTTCAAAAAAACCTGCTTGACGACAGGAAAGATTCGTTGCATTTCATGCAACACAGGGAATGCAATTACTTATTTTATTACCAGATCATTAAACCTTTAAAAAAGCCTGCACGATCAAGTGCAGGCCCGCCAGGAGATGTCATGAATACCGTGTTACGCAACGGTATCCTACTTTAATATACCTGTCATCGAATGCAAAGAATATCTCTTTTCGGTATCTTGCCATGCCGAGCTTCCCGTTCGCTTTTATACATATAGTATGTACCATTATCCTCTTTGTACAATTTCCCCTTGCTTCCTTCCGCACGATTCGATCACAAACCGACAGTATTCCCCGGCGAACATTCCCCCTGGGAACCGGAGAGAATCCATCCGGAATTCAGTTCCGGGAACGCAGTTTTAAATTTTTGGCCAGCCAAATCGATCCATCTTTTACCCCTAAGATAATGTGTAAGGTAGAAACGGAAGTCCAGAGAGAGCGATTCTGAGAGCCAGTTTTGGATGATGGGGTATTGATTTAAACCATTTCATACGGGTCCTTGGTTTTGATTTGCTCGGGTGTTCATAAGCGCAAGTTTTACGGGTTAAAATCCTGCATCCCTTCAGACAGCCGTTGAAACGGCTAGGGATTACAAAACTACCGATCCTCAAAAATGAACAGGGCGCAGGAACAACACCCTGTGGTCGGCCTCGGGAGCCTTAGACTGGATTGTTGAACCTACGCCCAAGTCTGTCTTGCCCTCCTAAGAAGGCAAGACATAACTTGAGTTTCAGCAACTTTTACGCCAGTCTAAACACCATTAAATCGATCCGACTCAATGGTTCCCGAG
>JAJQAW010000083.1:6098-10355 GCA_021203585.1 Rikenellaceae bacterium | reverse complement strand
ATATTATTACAATGGAGAATGTATCTCAAATTCTGGGTTTTAAACAACGTCCTGTTTTTAACGATTTCTTGGCAAAATTGGAAACATTAGGGTATAATGTTACTTATGAGGTTATATTTTGTCCCGATTATGGAATTCCTCAAACTCGAAAAAGATTAGTTTTACTCGCATCGAGATTAGGCGAAATATCATTGATAAAACCGACACATTCTAAAGATAAATATAAGACCGTGCGAGATGTCATCGGATCTTTACCGCCCATAGAAGCTGGAGAAATATGTTCGAAAGATAAATTACATCGGTCTCGCTCTCTTTCCGAATTGAACATGAAACGGATGAAAGCAACCCCCTATGGCGGCGGCTGGAAGGACTGGCCGGAAGAACTTCATCTCGAATGTCATAAAAAAGATTCGGGTAAATCGTTCGGTAGCGTATACGGTAGAATGAAATGGGAAGAGCCGGCACCAACCATGACAACATTGTGTACGGGGATCGGTAACGGAAGATTCGGTCATCCGGAACAAAATCGAGCCATTTCTTTACGCGAAGCCGCTCTCTTTCAAACTTTCCCCAAGAAATATAAATTTTTTGCTCCCAGCGAACCGATATGTCTGACAAAAGCATCCCGATATATCGGGAATGCGGTTCCACCTACTTTAGACAAGGTTACTGCCGACAGTATCGTCATGCATTTGAAAAAATATAAAATGATAGAAAAATAAAACTATCTTCACTTTTCGTCCCTATTCTGTCCCTCAATTAAATAAAAAAGCCTCTTAATCAATTGGATAAGGGGCTTTTCCTGTACCCAGAGCCGGGATCGAACCGGCACGGATTACTCCACTGGTGTTTGAGACCAGCGCGTCTACCAATTCCGCCATCTGGGCATGTTTTCAGTGTGCAAAGATAATCTTTTTTTTAGATTACCAAAAACTATCGCGGGTTTTCCTGGGGTGGTGTGTCGGAATCCGTGCTTGCCTGAATGGGCGGTTGTTTAACCCTTCGTATACCGATGCGCGTGTTCGGCGCATTTTTCGGCGCATCGTTCGCCGTCGATGGCGGCCGATACGATTCCGCCGGCATAACCGGCTCCTTCGGCGCACGGGTAAAGTCCCTGAATCTGCGGATGCAGCAGGGTTTCGGGTTCACGCGGGATGCGTACCGGTGAGGAGGTGCGGGATTCCACTCCGAGAATCATGGCATCCGGGCTGAGAAAACCCTGCATTCTTCGGCCGAATTCCTGGAAACCTCCGCGAAGGGCGTCTCCGATAAAAGGCGGCAACCATTCGGACATTTCACCCGGAGCGCAGCCCGGGTGATAGGAGGTTTTGGGCAGGGATACGGATTTTTTCCCGGTCAGGAAATCGGTCAGCCGCTGAGCGGGAACGATTTGCCGGCCCCCTCCGTGCTCGAAGGCCGTTTGTTCGCACTGCTGCTGGAAATACATGCCGGCCAGTACGCCGTAGCGATCTTGCAGGTGTGCATAGTCCCCGGTGCGAACTTCGGTCACTATTCCGGAGTTGGCAAATGGCGAATGGCGACCGGAGGGAGACATGCCGTTGACTACCGCCTCTCCGGCATGGGTCAGCGCAGGAACGATAAAACCTCCCGGACACATGCAAAAGGAGTAGACTCCCCGACCTTGAATCTGGGTTACCAGCGAGTAGGAGGCCGCAGGAAGGTATTCTCCCCGCTCGGGCAGGCGGTACTGGATCGTATCGATCAGGGCTTGCGGATGTTCCACGCGCACGCCCATCGCGAAAGGTTTGGCTTCCAGGGCAATCCCATTTCGGTGAAGCATCCGGTAAACGTCGCGGGCAGAGTGTCCCGTGGCCAAAATGACGGCCAGTCCTTCGATGCGGTTCCCCTGGGAATCGACCACGCCCCGAACCCGATTTTCCTGTCGGATCAACTCGGTCACCCGGGTATTGAACCGTACTTCTCCCCCGCAAGAGCCGATGGTCCGGCGGATATTGGCGATGATGCGTGGAAGTTTATCCGTACCGATATGCGGGTGCGCATCGTACAGGATCGATTCGTCCGCGCCGTGAAAACGGAGGATTTCCAGCACTCTCCGGTAGTCACCCCGTTTTTTGGAACGAGTAAAGAGCTTACCGTCGGAAAAAGCTCCGGCCCCTCCTTCGCCGAACGCATAATTGGAATCGGGGTCCACTTCGCCGTTTCGGTTAATCCGGGCAATATCCCGTTTGCGGGAAGAAACGTCCTTTCCCCGCTCCAGCACGATTGGTTTAAGTCCCTTTTCGATCAGGCGCAGAGCGGCGAATAAACCGGCCGGCCCGGCTCCGACGACCAGGACGGGATCGGCGCGGGAAACATCCGGGAAATCGAAATGCACCGATTCGGGAAGACCTTCCCGGTCTATATAGAGCTGCAGCGTCAGGTGTACCCTAATGGTTCGAGCTCGGGCATCGACCGAGCGCCGGATAATCCGGGCGTGGGCTATCCGTTCTTGCCGAAGGTTTAATTGCCGGGCGGCCCGGGCCAGGTATATTTCCGGTGCGGCGGCCTCTTGAGGGGATAAAACAAGGGTGATGTCTGTCGGCATACGTTACGGATCCATAAAATACACTTCACTGATCTGAGGGTACAGCTCGAGAAACCGGCGGATTTGCTCCCGGTACCGGCCTTGCGGAACGACAATCGCCAGGATCGGGGAGCGGGTTTCTTCCAGAAAGCTGCCGAGTATGGCTTGCACGAACCGCATGCCTTCCACCGATAGCATCGGATGCCCGGTTACCTGCTCGAAAGGTCGATTGGCTCCGCAAAGGTTAAAAACGGGAACCACCGTTGTACCGCCTTTCATCAACCGCACCCGTTCGGCTTCGATATCGGTGTAGGTGGAAGCGGCCGTGGTGCAGATCGGTTCCTGGTAGCCGACTTGGGCGAGTACATCAGCGGCTCCGTACCAGCCGTGGATGGGATCGGTAAGCCACATTTCTACCGTGGCTGTACCCAAAGGCACCTCGGTCCCCGGAGCGGTCCACCGAAAGGGTTTTATCTCTTGCTCGGTTAACCAGCTGCGAATCTCGTAGCACGGCAAATGAACCTTTTTGCGGATCAATTCTTTGCGGGTTACCTGACGGCGGTAAATCTCCGTGAATTGCCGCACCGCCAAGGCCGCATCCTGGGGCGTTTGATATTCGACGGAGATGATAAGCGGAGTGATCCGGATCGCATACCCGTGATCGGCTCCGTCCGGTACATGCGCCATGACGGGACTGTGCCGTATCTGTAGGGTGATGGATTTGCGGCTTCCGACCGTATGCAGGAGAACTCCCTGCTCCTGAAAAAAATCCCGCAATTCTTCGAACGCTTCGGGCTGCACTTCCGCCGGCCAGTGGATGCCATGCGAAAGGTTGGCGCTGCCCGCGTGCCGTTGTTGGTATTTGGGCGAAGCCAGCGGATTTTCCTGTCCTCGGATTTGCCGGGGGCCAATCGGAAGGAAAAACAGTATGGCGATTAGTAGGTGGTATTTCATTTTTTCTCTAGGATGAGCCGGTGGAGCGGAGCGAGACAAAAATAGGGTAAAAGTGCGAAAGCGCGAAACACTTTGAGCGAATAAACCTTATCTTTGATCTATATAAACCAATCTGACATGAATAAAATCGTTCTGGTTCCCACTTACAACGAAAAAGAGAATATCGAGGCGATTGCCCGTAAAGTGATGTCTCTTTCGGGAGGCTTCCATCTGCTGGTCATCGATGACGGTTCTCCGGATGGAACGGCGGGTATCGTTAGTAGGATACAGGCGGAATTTCCCGATCGGCTTTTTTTAATGGAGCGGGAAGGAAAGCAGGGGCTCGGTACGGCCTATATTGCCGGTTTCCGCTGGGCGCTGGCGGGCGGATACGATTATGTCTTTGAAATGGACGCCGATTTTTCGCACGACCCGGAGGATTTGATGCGCCTGTACGAAGCGGCTGTCCAAGCTAAAGCGGGCGTGGTAATCGGTTCTCGGTATGTGACCGGTGTAAATGTGGTCAATTGGCCGATAAAACGGATTCTGATGTCATATTTCGCTTCCTATTATGTACGGAAAGTGACCCGGATGCGGGTACGGGACGCAACGGCCGGTTTTGTTTGCTACACCCGGGCCGTATTGGAAAAAATCGATTTGGACGCGATTCGCATGAAAGGCTACGGATTCCAGATCGAAATGAAATATACGGCCTGGAAACTGGGATTTAAACTAGTGGAGGTGCCGATCATTTTTACCGACCGTACGCTGGGAACTTC
>JAJQAW010000083.1:5524-6088 GCA_021203585.1 Rikenellaceae bacterium | reverse complement strand
GGGAACTTCCAAGATGAGCAGTAGTATCTTCGGAGAAGCTTTTGGGGGGGTAATGAAGCTCCGTTTTCGCAAGATTCGAGGAAATCCGGAACAACCGCCACAGCGGTAATTAACCCTTTGTGAACCGGATTTTTTTCCTGCCCTTTTTTTGTTGGCATCCCGCAGTAGGGAGACTCGCATGGTCGTGCCTTTATTCAATTCCGAATCGACCACATAGATTTTACCCTTGTGGCACCGTTCGATGATCCGGGCACTCAGCGATAATCCCAGGCCCCAACCCCTGGTTTTGGTCGTAAATCCCGGTTCGAAAATGCGTTTGAAATTGGCACGGGTCATTCCTTTTCCGGTATCGGTGACATCGATATTCAACCACTGTCCCTCTTCGTATACCGACACGGTAATCAATCCCCGGCCTTGCAGGGCATCCAGGGCATTTTTCAACAAGTTCTCGATGACCCATTCGAACAGCGCATCGTTGATCATGGCATATTCCGGTTTTTCCGGTCGTTTGTATCGCAATTCGACATTGCGGGGGGTGCGCGAACGGAAATAGGTTACGGTGTT
>JAJQAW010000083.1:0-5514 GCA_021203585.1 Rikenellaceae bacterium | reverse complement strand
CGGTGTTGTTGACCACTTCGGTAATATCCCGGGCCTCGAATACCGTATCGGCCCCGATTTTGGAAAAGCGGTCCACCACTTTGAGCAGCCGCGTCAAATCCTTATTCATCTCCTCCACCGCCATCGGATCTACGTTTTGCGAACGCAAGTATTCGATCCACCCCAACAGGGAAGAGGTCGGAGTACCCAGTTGATGGGCGGTTTCTTTGGCCATCCCGATCCAGATGCGGTTGGTTTCGTTCTGGTTGGTGGAAGAAAAGGTGAGAAAAGAAAAAATGATAAACAGCGTAATAATACTGATCTGGATAAAGGGAAAGTAGTAAAGAGCCGTTTGTATGGAAGATTGGCCGTAGAAAATCAGGTAAGTACCCATCAGCGTCGGAATTTCGATGGGCGGATTCATCATGGCCATTTTTTCCAGGTTTTTTCTCAGTAGCCGTTGATCTTTCAACACCCAGGCCGGTATGCGGTGGGCTTCGTGAGGCACCAGGAACTCATCGGTCATGATGAAGGGAATGCTGTTGTTGGAGTTGAGAATTTTCTGGATCAGCGGTTCGTTGGGGTCCATAATGTCGATTCGAGATATGGCGTCCGACCAGATTTCCACATTATTTTTTTCGCTCAGTTCGAGCCGTTTGGACAGGGCGTTGGTATAATACAGCGAGGAACAGCCGATGATCAGACCGATAATGATCATCAGCCGCTTTCCTTTGTAGCTGAAGTTAAAATTCCGTTTAGCCATGATCCGCCGAGTCGAGGGTTAATTACGCCGGGTATCCTGACTGGCCAGAATCCGGTGGTATTCGGTAGGCTGCGTCAGTATGCCCAGGGCCTGGGAAACGGTGGGATCGTGTTGTATCCGGTGGCGGATCATGCCCGCCGAATAGTGGTGGTACAATAAGATGTTGTCTTCAATCAACTCCGTGATTTCCGGTTGCAGGCGAATGAGCTCTTCGTTTTTATTTTTAGTGATTTTTTGAGTCAGCTCTTCCAGCTGCGGGGCGATGGCTTCGGCCATAAATTCTTTTTCCGCCGTACGCTTCAATACTTCCAGAGCCATTTTGGTTTCCGAATCGTACTCCACTTCCTTATCGGCCATGAAGTCGATGAATTCCGCATATCCATCATCGCCCAAGCTAAACGAATCGATGGCAACCGGTTCGAAACGATGCTTCCGGATATACTCCAGGGCAAAATCTTCCAAATAACTGTTGCCGTACAGCGCGGCGGCAAAAAGACTGAAGGTGGGCTGCGGAGAAGCGATGTCCGGCATGATTCCCGCGCCGTCGTAGACTTTGCGCCCGTTTCGCAGAGTCAGGAATTCCCGGATCAACGAATCCGGTACATGGCTTACCCGTCCTTCGGCATCGCGGTGCGAGTAATCGATCGCCTGAATGCACCGCCCGCTTGGGATGTAATATTTGGCGGTAGTCATTTTCACGTAATTATTGTAG
Organism: Rikenellaceae bacterium; assembly: GCA_021203585.1. Lineage (GTDB taxonomy): Bacteria > Bacteroidota > Bacteroidia > Bacteroidales > Rikenellaceae > JAJQAW01. Next base: position 4,060 of record JAJQAW010000083.1, on the reverse strand, counting down.
CCCAGCGGTCGTGGAGATTGGACCAATCCTTTTCCGAAGCTGCGTTCTCCTACGATAACGGCCCGGTCATAATCTTGCAGAGCCCCGGAAACAATCTCGGCCGCCGATGCGGAATTGCGGCCGATCAGCACGGTCAAGGGCAAGTCCGGAGCGATCGGCGCGGAGGGAGTCCGATAGCTGGCTCCTCGTTCGCTTCTTCCCCGCACCTGAACTACTTCGCTGTCCTTGGGAACAAACATGCCGACGATTTTTACCGCCTCCTGAAGGACGCCTCCTCCGTTGTTCCGCAAGTCATACACTAAGGCGGTCATTCCCTGTTTCTTCAATTCCATGATGGCATCCCGCATGTCATTGCTGCATTCGTCCGTAAAATCTTCGTGCGCGATGTAGCCGACCGTGTCGTTCAGCATACCGTAATAAGCGATTCCGGACATGGAAATCCGTTCCCGGACAATTTCCAACTCTTCCACCGTGCCGTCCCGGAACCGTTCCACTTTGATTTTCAGTAGTGTGCCCGGATCGCCTTTCATTCGGTCGCTGATCTGCGCAGTCGTGGCGTTTCGGGCTTCGAAGCCATTCACGGCCAGGATTTTATCTCCGATTTTCAGTCCGGCTTTATCGGCTGCAAAGCCCTGATAGGGTTGGGCGATGACGACCCACTCGCCTTTCTGGCGGATCAGCGAACCGATGCCTCCGTATTTCCCGGTGGTCATGACCTCGAAGTTTTCCATATCCTTTTCCGACAGGAATTCGGTGTAGGGATCCAATTCGCGCAACATGCCCGCAGCCGCGCGCTGCATCAATTGATCGGGATCGGTGTCGTCCACATAATTCATATGCACCTCGCGGAAAAGGTTGAACATCACTTCCAGATTTCGGCCGACATCGAAATCGGTCTTTGCGGCAGAAAGGAAGAAAAACGAGCATAAAGCCGCGGCTCCTGCCGCGATCAGGTATCTTTTTTTACGAAAAAAATTCATAGGTTCTCTTCAGATTAATCTTAACGAGGAATAAATCGGATCGATCCCCCTGTCCGAACCGGAGCAGGGAGTAATCTATCAACGTATGGGGCCGGAACTTTTATTGTATGGACGGTGATTTTACCCCGTCTTTTGGCCATATACGTTCAGGTATTCATAAAGGCACGGATGCGGGATTCGATTTTCACCACCTCCCGCCGCGGACCATCCACTCGGACAAAATGGTTTCCTTCGGCAGAAATTTCGATGCGGTCTTCAAAGCGGAGGAAAACTTTTTTAATTCCCCGGGCATGGGCTACTATTTTATCGGGATATGATTCCGTAATGTGGTAACCGCTCATGGCCAGTACCCGCTCGATGACCTCGCGTTTATCGGTCAGGTTTCCCCGAACGCCCCGTGCCGTATAACCGAAAAAAGGATAAGCCAACGGAATGCCGATAAACACCAGCAGCAAAACCCACAACCGGTCCGTTTTCCATACGGTCGACAGCATCTCCCAGGAACTCCAATTGGCGGCCAGCATAATCCCGAACAGGACGATGAACAGAACCACCAGCGAGAGGAAGTATTTGACGACCCGAATCGGGTATCGTTTCAACATAGCAGTGCATTTAAATTCGTAATGGACAAATTTACATAAAATAATCTTATTCCGGCCCTTGCCGGCCTGAAATAGAAATAAGGCTTATCTTTGTGCGATGACCAATTTCCACGCCATACTGAAGCAATACTGGAATTACGAGGACTTCCGTTCGGTACAGTTGGAGGTGATCCGCTCTGTGGATGCGGGCTGCGATACAATGGTGCTGATGCCCACCGGCGGCGGTAAATCGGTGACGTATCAGGTTCTGGCCTTGTCTCGCGACGGCGTGTGCGTGGTCATAACCCCGTTGATTGCGTTGATGAAAGATCAGGTGGACGGCTTGCGGCGGCGGGGAATCAAGGCCCTGGCAATCTATTCGGGAATGACTCCCCGCCAGATCGATATCGCGCTGGACAACTGTGTGTATGGAGATGTCAAATTTCTGTACATTTCTCCGGAACGGATCGACAGCGAAATATTCTGGGCGCGTTTTTCCAGAATGAACGTTTCGTTGATCGCCGTGGACGAAGCGCATTGCATCTCCCAATGGGGTTACGATTTCCGTCCGGTCTATCTGCGGATTGCCCGTTTGCGGGAAATTTCCCCGCACACTCCGGTGCTGGCCCTGACTGCTTCCGCGACCCCGGCTGTGGTGCGGGATATTGTGGAAAAGCTGGAATTCCGTGAGCCCCGGTTGTTCCAGGCAGGCTTTGCCCGAGGAAATCTATCGTATGTGGTCCGTCAAACGGCCAATAAACTGGAACAACTGCTGCGTGTCATTCACAATGTGGGAGGCAGCGGCATCGTCTATACCCGTACCCGGGAGGGAGCGGAAAAAATCGCCGCTTTTCTTCGGGAAAACGGTATTACGGCGGATCATTACCACGGCGGATTGGCCAATTTGATGCGGAGCATCCGTCAGGACCGTTGGTTGCGGGGGGAGCTGCAAGTCATGGTGGCTACCAATGCGTTCGGTATGGGCATTGACAAAGCCGACGTCCGGTATGTGGTCCATATGGATTTGTGCGATTCGCTCGAGGCTTACTATCAGGAAGCCGGCCGGGCCGGGCGCGACGGCCGACCGGCCTATGCCGCCATTTTTCTCACGGAACAGGATAAACTTACCGCCCGTAAACGGGTCGACCTGGAATTTCCGCCGGTCGATAAGATCCGGGAAATCTATCAAGCCATTTGTACCTGGTTTCAGATTCCTTTGGGCGGCGGCCGGGAAGCGGCCCGCGAATTCAATATTTTCGAGTTTTGCAGCCAGCAAAAATATTTTCCCGCTACGGTAGTCAATGCGCTTAAAATCTTGCAATTGAACGGATATATGCTGCTTACCGATGAGAGCGATCATCCGGTGCGGGTCGTTTTTACCGTTCAACGGGACGATCTTTACCGGATTCAGGTCGGTCACCCCGACCTGGATTTTTTCATCAAAGTTTTATTGCGTACCTACACTGGGATATTTACCGATTTCGTGGCGGTGAATGAACAGGAAATCGCCCACCTGTCCGGTTATACGGTCGAACGGGTACAGGAACTGTTCAAACGGTTGTGGCAAATGCGGATTATCAAATACATTCCGGGCAGCCGCTCTTCGATGATCGTCCTGCTGGACGAACGGTTGGATAACGAGAATTTGCGTATATCTCCGGAAAGTTACCGCATCCGCAAGGAGGTGGCCCAGAACCGGCTCAAAGCTTCGATCGCCTATGCGGAAAACAGCACGGAATGCCGTAGCCTGCTCCTGCAGCGTTATTTCGGAGAACGAGCGGAAGAGCCGTGCGGCCAATGCGACATCTGTCGGGAAAGCCGAAAAAAAATGCCGGGCAACCGCTCTGAAACGCAGTTGCGCATTCGCATTCTCGAGGAATTGGAAGCTGGCGAAAAAACGCTGCACCAGTTGGTTTCCGCCTTGCAGGGAGAACTGGCGGTGGTGCTGGAAGAAATTCGGATGCTGACCGCTCAAGGATCGATCCTACAACGGCCGGATGGCCGGATCCAAAAAAAATAAACCGATTCCCACAGGAGGTCCTGGTAATCAAATGAATACCTTGTCCTTCATAAATCCCAATCCGGAAAAACGAAGAAAAACTTCAGCCTCACCTCTACCATCGGCCAACTCGGCTTATCCCTGTTTACAGTAATTGCATCAGAGCGCGCTTCTTTCATTGATTTACCGATGGGCTTCCCCGAGTAAGCATCGGAAGTCAGATGGAAATTCCCGCGGGTTATCCGTATAGGGAAAATTCTAAAAATATTCCAAAAAGTTCAGTGTAGGATAAATTTATTTTATCTTTGGTCCAGAGGGCCGATGCCACTTATGGATGAAAACGAGGGTATATCCGATGTGGTCCCCTCGTAATTCATTTTGTGTAGAGTGCTGAACCTGGATCGGATATGCATTTTTGCTATAGGAAATGAAGTCCGATTAGAAGTTCTCAGCATGTTTAACCGATTTCTCAAAACCATCACAACTAAAAACCATGTTGT